>JBLMYN010000491.1:0-4496 GCA_050258305.1 Actinomycetota bacterium | reverse complement strand
TGCCGGCGCGTTCCACGGCCTTTGTGATGGCTCGTTTTGTGAGCTCTTTCGACAGTCCCCTCTTGTATTCCGCGGGACCGCGCAGGTCAGAACCGGGTTGCGCCTCATCGGCGGCAAGTTTAGCCGCCTGCTCAATGGCAGCCGCATCCGGCTTTTTGCCCCGCAGGAAATCTTCGGCCTTTCTGGCCTTGATCGGGGTCGGGCCAACGTTGGTCAGCGCAATGCCGATCTTTTGGATGGCTCCAGAACCATCGAGCGTGAGCTGAACAGCCGCAGCCGCAGTGGCGAAGTCCCCCACTTTACGCTCCAGCTTGAAATAGGCGCCGCCGCTCTTTGCCGGGGGAACGGGGATGCGGATCTCCGTCAGGATTTCATCCTGCTTCAAGGCCGTGGTAAACAGAGTGACAAAAAAGTCGTCAATCGAAATCACCCGCTCGCCCTTGGGTCCGGTGGCCACAATCTGTGCGCCCAGGGCCGTCATGGCCGCCGGATGATCGTTGGCCGGATCGCCATGAGCGAGATTCCCGCCTACGGTCGCCAGATTGCGCACCTGCGGATCGGCGATCACGTGGGCCGTGTCCAGCAGCAGCGGGTATTTGGAGCGGATGAGCGGCGAGTGCTCCAGTTCCGCCTCGCGCGTCAGGCCACCGATCTTGAGAAACCCGCCGTCTTCCTTGACGTACGAAAGCCCTTTGATGCGGTTGATATCGATCAGAAACGCGGGGCGAGCCAGGCGCAGCTTCATCATGGGAATCAGGCTCTGGCCGCCGCTCAGGATCTTGGCCTCATCGCCGTGCTTCTGCAGCATGGCCACAGCTTCCGGGATCGTCTGCGGTCGCAGATATTCGAACGCTGGAGGAATCATGGTTCCACCTCTCTTGTTTGCGGGTACCGATACTCTTTGAAACGTCTGCCGTTATCGAGGAATTCCATTTAACCACAATGATCGGAAGCGCGAAAGCCCCGCCTTAAGTCTGAGGAAACCAGGAAACGTTTCGATGTCTAAATACCTTCGCTACTTTGAAGTTCCCTGCTATCGGGGCTATCATACGCTTAAGCCTTATGTCCTTAGATCTCTACGGCAAAGACCTTTACGCCAAAGCCGGTGAACTGGCCGCCCGTCGCGAGCCTTTTGCCGTGGCTACAGTAGTCCGGGTTGAGGGCTCTTCCTCCGCCAAACGTGGCGCAAAAGCCCTTATAGATGCCCAGGGCAGGATCGTGATGGGATGGGTCGGCGGCGGTTGCGCTGAAAGCGCCGTTCGCAGCGAAGCCCTGAAATGCATCCGGTCAGAAAAGCCGGCGCTGATCACTCTCGATATGCAGGATGAAGTGCTGGGCGTGGGCATGCCGTGCGGAGGAATGATGGACGTCTATATTGATCCGATAACGCCTGCCCCGGAACTGGTCATCGCTGGCCATGGCCGGATTGCGGAAGTACTGGCCGGCCTGGGCCACCTGATGAACTTTTCCGTTACCGTTCACGACCCCTCCGCTGAGAAGGAGAAATTCCCCGCCGCTGATCGCATCATCAACCGTGACTTTGATGTGACAGAGATCTCCTTCAGTCCGCGCACGTATGTTGTGATCGCCACGTTGCACAAGAATGACCATCTCTGGCTGCAACGCGCACTGGAGGGAGAAGCTGCCTATGTGGCGCTGGTCGCCAGCGCTCACCGCTCTCGCCTGGTTCTGGACTATCTGCTGGCGGAAGGCATGGCGCCGGAAAAAGTGGAATCTGTGTGGGCGCCCGCCGGCATTGATCTGCACCCCGCCAACCCTGAGGAGATTGCGCTGAGCATCATGAGCCAGATTGTCGCTCTCCGCCGTGGCGGAAGCGCTCTGCCTCTGAAGAAGATGGGGGATGAAGGCCGGCCGGCTTCTCAAGAACCTGCTTCCGTAGCTGTGGACCGGGTCGTTCGCCAGTGTGACGCGGGTTCGAAAGACTGATACGAACCATGCGTCTCGCCACGGGAAAATACTCTCACGTACGGTCCCGAGTGGCTATGCTGTTCTGATCTCCTGCAATCCGAGTTTCTCCATCATCTGCTGCCGAATGATGAACTTCTGTATCTTTCCGGTAACTGTCATGGGGAACTCAGAGACAAAGCAGATGTAATGCGGAATTTTGTAGTGGGCAATCTGTCCCTGGCAGAAGTCTCGCACTTCCTGCTCCGCCATCATTTCCCCGCTTCGCAGTTTGATCCAGGCACAGAGTTCTTCTCCGTATTTCATATCGGGTAATCCCACCACCTGCGCCGCTTCAATCTTCGGATGTTGGAAGAGGAATTCCTCAATCTCGCGCGGATATACGTTCTCTCCTCCGCGAATGACCATGTCTTTAATCCGGCCCACGATGTTGCAGTACCCTTCCCCATCGAGCGTAGCCAGGTCACCGGTGTGCATCCATCCGGCAGCATCAACAGCCTCAGCCGTCTGTTCCGGGTCATCCCAGTATCCAAGCATCACCGAGTAACCCCGCGTCAGCAATTCGCCGGGAACGCCGCGCGGTACCACGCGCCCGGCGCTATCTATGATCTTGACTTCGAGATGCGGCTGAACCCGGCCCACCGTTGACACGCGGCGTTCGATTGGATCATCGATGGCCGACTGAAAGCTGACCGGGCTGGTTTCCGTCATTCCATAAGCGATGGTGATATCGCGCATGTGCATGGACTCCATGACGCGCCTCATCACTTCAATGGGGCACGGCGAGCCCGCCATGATTCCGGCGCGCAGTGAACTGAGATCAAAGCGCCTGAATTCCGGGTGCTCCATTTCGGCGATGAACATCGTAGGGACGCCATGCAGAGCGGTGCAGCGCTCGGCCTGAACGGTCTGCAATACGGCAAATGGATCGAATCCCGCGCCGGGAAAGACCATGGTTGCGCCATGAGTAACGCAGGCCAGAGTGGACATCACCATGCCAAAGCAGTGATACAGCGGCACTGGAATACAAAGGCGGTCGCCTTCCCTCAGTCCCATTGCTTCCGCCACAAAAAATGCATTGTTCAGAATGTTGTGATGTGTGAGCGTTGCTCCCTTCGGCGCGCCTGTGGTTCCGCTGGTGAACTGAATATTGATCGGCTCGTCAAACTGGAGATTCTCCTGGAGCGCATCCAGCTTTTTGCGGTCTGCAGCAGTGCCGCACTGCTGGACGTCGGCCAAACGAAGCATGCCCGGTTCCGCGGCGCTGCCCAGGTGCATCACCCATTTCAAATCAGGAAGGTGCTCTGCCTTCATTTTGCCCGGCTGGCTGGCATTTAATTCAGGAGCAATCGCGCGCAGCATTGCAAGATAGCTGCTTCCCTTGAACTCCGTAGCCAGCACCAGGGCTTTGCATCCTGACTTGCGCAACGCATGCTGCAATTCGGCAATACGATAAGCAGGATTTACCGTGACCAGGATCAGTCCGGCTTTGGCGCTGGCGAACTGTGTGAGCACCCACTCTGCATTGTTGGGCGACCAGATTCCAATTCGATCGCCAGGCGCGAGCCCCAGCGCAATAAATCCGGCCGCGAGCTCATCAACGCGCTTCTGCAGTTCGGTGTAATTCCAGCGTATGTCCTGATGCCGTACAACCAGCGCTTCCCGATGAGGCCAGCGGGAAGCTGCGCGATCAAAATGCGCGCCTATCGTCTCGCCCAGCAGGGGCATGCTGCTCAGGCCACAAACATAGCTTCCTGCGGGCATGCGGATGAACCTCCGTTTGGCAAGTCTCCGGGTCAACAACGCACTCGGCACACAGTGTACGCCAACCCGGCAGACGGGTTGATTTTGATGCCCGAGGAGGTATTGAATGAGAGAAGCGCGGAGGTCCCCATGAAGCGCAGAGATTTCCTGAAAAGTGCTTCTGCTTTCGGAGGCATGATGTTTGCTCCTTCCATGATCCGTTCTCTCGAGTTTGAACCGCCGGCATCTGTGGCCCGCGTGGCATTTGTGAAGACCACCGATCGCGCAATGGGCGTGGCCCGCGCAGTTGATCTGCTCGGGACACAGGGCTTTCACGGAAAAGACCTCTTCATCAAACCGAACTTCAACAGCTCTGACCCCACGCCGGGCTCCACCAGTGATGAGACTCTGGCAGCGCTGCTGAAGAAGCTGAAAGCGATGGGCGCAGGACCGCTCACCCTCGGCGACCGCAGCGGCATGGGTAACACGCGCGAGGTAATGGAGAAAAAGCACGCCTTCACTCTGGCAAAAGAAATGGGCGCCAAAGTGGTCGTATTTGACGAGCTCGGCGCCGAAGATTGGGAACACCTGAAGCATCCTGACGGCCATTGGCAGCAGGGATTCGCGGTACCGCGCCTGGTCCGAAAGGCCGGTGGCGTCGTACAAACCTGCTGTTTGAAGACCCACCGCTTTGGCGGCCACTTCACTCTTTCCCTGAAGAACTCAGTTGGATTCGCAGCGAAAACCGTACCCGGAAACGGTTATAACTTCATGCGCGAGTTGCATTCTTCGCCCGACCAGCGGCGCATGATCGCGGAAATCAACAC
>JBLMYN010000490.1:0-3601 GCA_050258305.1 Actinomycetota bacterium | reverse complement strand
GGGCCGGGGATCGATTCGCGGGAGATGGAGCACATTTTTGAGCCCTTCTATCGCACGTCTTCGACGGTGGCTTCGCAGATTCGCGGCACGGGGCTGGGATTGGCGCTGGCCAGAACGATTGCCCATGCCATGGGTGGAAACCTGACCGTGGACAGCGTCATCGGGCAGGGCAGCTCATTCGTGCTGCATCTTCCTCCAGCCCACCAACTCCAGGCGGAGAGCGCGCAGCCGCTTGCGGCGGCGGTGAGCGACTGAGTTTTTGGATGGCACAAATGGCGCAGCACATATTGCTCGTAGAAGATCAGGAAGCGTTGCGGATGACGCTCAGCGATCGCCTGAGCAGCGAAGGCTACAAGGTGGATTGCGCCCGTGACGGCCAGGAAGGGCTGGAAAAAGCGCTTCACTCACTGTATGACCTGATCCTGCTCGATGTGATGCTGCCACGCAAGAACGGCTTTGACGTGTGCCGCGAAGTCCGCGAAGCCGGGGTTTCGACACCCATGATCATGCTGACGGCCCGCGGCGACACCGTGGATAAGATCGTAGGCCTGAAGCTGGGCGCCGATGATTACGTAGCCAAACCATTTGACATGATGGAACTGATGGCGCGCGTGGAGGCCCTGCTGCGCCGAGCATCGCCCAACGGCGGAAACGCCATTCACCAGGTCGGCGAGATACGCGTTGACCTCAGGGGGACGGAAGTGAAGCGTCGCGGCAAGCCCGTGGCGCTCTCCGCACGCGAGTTTCAGTTGCTTCGGTACCTGATTGAGCGGCGTGGCATTACTTTGCCGCGCAACCAGATCCTTGCCGAAGTGTGGGGGTACAGCGCTGAGACTTTTACGCGCACCCTGGACGTCCATGTGGCCAGCCTGCGCCAAAAGCTTGAGAAAGACCCTAAACGCCCCGAATTGATTCTTACCGTGCCGGGCCTGGGCTATAAGTTTTCAGGCTGATTCGGACATCTGCTCCGGGCCGGTGCGGATTCCGGCCCGGAGCCTTGCTCATGCGCTTGGGGGATTGGGGAGCTGCCGCCGATGAGACCCAAGAATCGCCGTAAACTCCACGGCGAGGTTTGGTTTGAATACAAATGCCCGGGCCCCACACCTTTTTGCCCGCGAGCGCAGTTCAGGAGCTTCAACTCCGGACATCAACACCACAGTCGTGGCGGGATATAGCGTGGAAATAATGGAAGCCGCTGCGAATCCGTCCATCTTCGGCATGTGTACATCCATGATGACAAGGTCGGGGCAAAGCATTGCGATAACGTGAAGAGCTTCGCTGCCATCCCCAGCCTGGCCGACAAGTTCCACTGCATATTGAGATTGAAGAACAGCACACACCAGGTCGAGCAGTTCAGGAGTGTCGTCCACCACGACCACGCGGGGACGCTCGGGAAGCGGCAAGGAAGAGTCTGGGCACAAGGCGCAAATAATCTCATGTTGAAACAAAGTTGCCATATGGATAGGTAATGACCTCTCCTCGGTGTGCTTCGTATCTAACCATGTTCGTGGATTTATGAGAGTAAAGTCTGCGCCAGCAACCTGTAAAAACCTTGTAAAAATGGCCGGTCTCTGTTCGCTGGTGAATGCACTTCGAGGTGCGATGGATTGGCGCCGGAAGAGGTGGTCGGACTTTTCTTCGGGATTTTCTCTGGCCCGGCCGTTACCCGGTAATCAGTAAGCCATTTGTCTCTGCTCGCCACGTGGTTTAAACTTACGCAAAGTCCGGCTCTCACCCCCAGCCAGGAGAAGGTGTACCGAGGGAGTTTATTGTGGGACAAGACTCCGAAAGGGAGCTGCAAGACCTTACCGCCGTAAATGGCTTTTATATAGCGCTCTTGGAAAAGAGCCTGGGGCATCCTGTGCCTGTGCCGGCCGAAGTTTCCAGCCCCGCTAAATCTGGTGACAGGGCGGTTGAGCACCTTAAAAACTGGCTGGATGTTCTTGACCTGGCGATGACTCCATCGATTGTGAGGGACTCGCTGAAACCTGCTACGACTCTTGAATCAGCAAACGCCCTGCTGCGCTATTACGTGTCGAAGGCATCACCGCGTTCAGGTGACCGCGACAAGACGGACTGCGTGATCACATACCTCTTTCGTAATCCCAGCCAGTCTGAAGGCGCTCCGCCCCCCTGGCAGCGGCCGGAGGTGGATAGCTCCTACTACTTCGTTTCCCAGGCGGCGATCGGCTTTCAGGGTAATCTCTATCGCGCGCTTGAAGGGATGGAGTACAGCGCGCTTCCGCAGGAGCATGCGCAACTGCTGCGGGAGTTCGAATTCCTGTACCAGGAACTTGGGGATTACCGGTACTTTGACCAGATCATGGATTCCGGCATGGTACAGCGCGTACGCGAACTGAAACAGTCACTGGGCAAGTCGTTCTACCATCCTGAAGCATTGGCGCAACTTGCGGTGTGGAATGACATGTTTGGGCGGAAGTTCGATGATCTGTTCCACGATGCAGCCAAGCAGATCAAGACCTTTGCTGAAAACGTCCAGAAGGAGGGGGCCAGCATCCTCTCCCGCCTTGAAGGCGACATTACAGTGAAGCAACTGGCTGAGGTGGAGACGACCCAGATCCTCACGGAAGACTATCAAAACGCCCAGGACGAATTCCGCAAGGTATCGAAATTCAAAAAGGTGGTGGACAGCAAGCGCCCGGGGCGCGCACCCGGACCGCCGGCGGTGTTCTCGCCGCCCGCTCAGCCGCCCACGCCTCGACCTATCATTCCCACAGCTTCCGCGGTTGTGTCACCAAATCCCGGGAACGCCAATGCGCAGCTTCAGCCTCGCGCGCCTGCCGTGGTTCCGCATGAAGTCAAAGCGGAGGTCCTGGCCGTCCCGCCTTCTCAGGCGGTGCAGAATGCGGTGCAGGAGGGCAAGATCCACAGTGCAAAAGAGTCCATTAAGGAACACGTTCGCAACGTGGATTCGAAGCTGGCGGCGGTTGTTTCCATCAAGAACACAAAGATCACACTGACTCCTGCTGAAGTTGAGGCCTTTCGCGCCGATTATCAGGGAGAAAAGAGCTTTCGTGCCGACTACGCCGCGGTGATGATGAATACTGTGGCGTACCTCTCACGGATGATCGTGGAAGTGGATGAGTATAACCAGAAAGCCGGCTCAGCCTATCTCTGGAAGCCGCATGCTGATGCCCTGGCCTATCTTCTGACCACGCTGGAACGCCTCAATATGGAAGCCGAGGCCGTGATGGCTGTGGCCCGCGCGCGCGGTTTGCAGGAGAAAGCCACCGCAATGCAAAACTCACTGGCCAAGCTGCGCGACTACGCCAAGACTGTTTCACAAACGCTGCAGGCGGCGGATCAGAACGCGCCTCAGTAAAGCGGCCAGCATCGAGAAACTCGCGGAAGTTTCGAGTGAAGTGAGAGACCTCCGCCTGCCGACTCTGGAAGCCCTCGCGCACGGATTCAAGCCCACTCTTTCAGGGCTGCTGCCTGTTGATGATGTTCCATAGAGCCTCACGCTGGCCCCTGCCGCCCGCTCATCTTCCCGGCATTAATAAGGGGATATTTCTATTGTCCTGAAACATGGGACATCTCCAATGTGGTATGCACCGGGCCACAGAGTAGAACATTGGGC
>JBLMYN010000489.1:0-3410 GCA_050258305.1 Actinomycetota bacterium | reverse complement strand
GGCGCAGCGCGCAGGCCATTCCGGCCGGCCCGCCGCCGACGATGGTTACGTCCGCCTCCATCTGCGGACGCTCGATTCCTTCAAGAGGTTTACGGAAAATAAGCATTCAGCACTCAGCAATTAGAATTCAGAACTCACAATATTCGTCTACCCCTTACCAAAAACATACCGCTGATAAACACTGATTGAACTGATCAAATCAGTGATATCAGTGTAATCAGCGGTGAGGTGTTTCGGTGAGGCCACGTTACGAGCCAGCGCGAGCCTTCTTCACTTCTTCCGTCAGCGCCGGAACAATATCAAACAGGTTTCCCACGACGCCGTAGTCGGCAATTTCGAAGATCGGCGCCTCGGCATCTTTGTTGATGGCGATGATCGTGCGCGATCCCTTCATGCCGACAATGTGCTGAATGGCGCCGCTGATGCCCATAGCCAGATACAGCTTGGGCGCCACGGTCTGGCCGGAGCTGCCGATCTGCCGGTCCATGGGCAGCCAGCCGGAATCGCAGATGGGGCGCGAAGCGGCAATCTCACCGCCCAGCGCGTCCGCCAGCGCTTTGGCCATCTCGATGTTTTTCTGCTCCTTGATGCCGCGCCCAACGGAAACAATGATCTCGGCCTGCGTGAGGTCCACGGCCTGCTTGGCTTCCTTGAACGGATCTTCCGGCTGATTGCGGATCACGCTGTCAGCAATCTGCGCGTTCACGGTTTCCACAGGCGCGGCGGATGCGCCGGCTTCAGCCTTGTCGCCGCGAAACGCGCCCGACTGGAACGTCACGAAATGAGGCGGATCGCAGGCGAAGGCCACGTCGGCGGCGAACTTGCCCTGGAACATTTGCCGGGTAAAGACAAGCTTGTCGCCATCTTTGCGGAAGCCGATGGCGTCACTGATCAGAGTGCGGCCCAGCGCAGTTGTGAGCTTGGGAGCGAAGTCGCGCACCTGGTAGGTGTGCGGCATCAGCACCAGGCGCGGCTGCTTCTGCTGAATGAAGTCTTTGAGCGCCGCAGCGACGCCGTCCGGCGTGTACCGGGCCAGCTTGCCGGATTCAATTGCGTACATTTTGGCCAGCTTCCGGCCCGCAAGTTCCTGCGCGATGGCGGCGATCCCGCTGCCGAAAACGGCGGCTTCAATTGTCCAGCCGGTTTCCGCCGCAATGGCCTGCGCCGCGGCAATCGTCTCCAGGGAGACGCGGTTCAGCTTGCCTTCACGCTGCTCTGCAACCACCAGAATTGTGTCTGCCATTTTTTTAAGTTGTTATCCGCCTTTTTTTCATGAATCCCAAAACCATCAGGAAGAGCGCGACCAGAACGTCTACGACAAAGATTACCTGCATGAACATGTTACCCGCGCGAATGTCCCAGCCCACAAACAGCAGCCAGCCAAGCGCGCCCAGCAGCATGATGACACCTACCACCATCAAGGTAGATCCGGTTTCGTGTTCGGTTACAGGGAGGTAATCCGGGCCTTCAGGATCGTAATCGATTCTTTCCATGGCATTCCTCCTTCAAAAAACCTTCAGATAATTCGAACCTCGTTGCGCAGCTTGTCCACCAGCTTCTTGGCCACCTCGCCGGGAGCGCCGTCCAGCATCTCGGTCTTCTTGGTCTTCTGCGGGACGTAGAGCTTCTCAATCTTCTGCAGGTTGTCACTCAGCGCTGATTTCACCTCATCCAGCGCCACTTTGCGCAACGGTTTGTTCTTAGCTTGTTTGATGCCTAAAAGGGTGGCGTAGCGCAGCTTATTGATGCCGGACTGGATCGTGAGCACCGCCGGCAGCGGCATGGTCACGTGCTGGAAGAAGCCTGATTCCAGCTCGCGCTTCACTTTAATGCCGCCGTCGTTCTTCTGGATTTCCATGATGATGGTGGCGTGCGGCCAGCCCAGCAGCTCAGCTATGATCACGCCGGTCTGCGCGAAGCCGTAATCGTCCGACTGCAGCCCGGTGAAGATCAGGTCGAATTGCTCGTCCTTGATGGCCGCCACAAACGCCTTGGCGATGTTCAGGGCATCCATCCCCACAAAAGCGTTGTCTTCGAGGTGAATGGCGCGGTCTGCGCCCTTGGCCAGACCTTCCCGCAGCACCGTCTGGGCGCGCGCCGGGCCGGCGGTGATCACCACCACTTCGCCGCCGTGCTTCTCCTTCTGGCGCAGGGCCTCTTCCAGGGCGTAGGCATCCGGCTCGTTCACTTCGTAGGAAACGTCGTCGCGTATCCAAGTGGAGCTTTCGTTGAGCTTGAGGGGGGCGTCTTTCTGCGGGACCTGCTTCATGCAGACCAGAATCTTCATAGAGGGCTTTTTCCTGTACCGCCAACTTAGATGATCAGCACGGGCCCACTGTTAGGCCCGACAACACGAATGAAACCTGTAAGTATAAATGAGAAGAGGGTTCAGGAGTAATGGCGCTGCTCAAGGAAATGGGCGTGGAACTGGCGCCTTCAGTCCAGAAACGCCACGGACTGCACGCCCGCGACTTCAAAGCGCTTGCGGCAGCGCATGTTCTTGCACATGACCATGTCTTCGCGACGAACCATATAAGACTGGGCTTTGGCGAATTTGGCGCGGTCGCGCTCATCCGCCCGCGGCGGCAGTTGTCTTTTTTTGGTGCGCACCAGCCAGGAGAGTTCGTACTCGTTCGCCTGGTGGCAATGCGGGCAGTTCAGCGTTGCCGGTTTCCTGGATTCCTTCTCGTCAAAAAAATCGCGCTCATCCATTTGCTTACATAATAACCACAAAGGGCACAAAGGAACACGAAGGAATCGTATGTGTAGTCAGGCTGGCACTAAGGTCCGAGCTGCAGCCACTCCTTTGAATCTGAAAATCCTTTGCAATCCTTTGTGTCCTTTGTGGTTAACTTGTTGCTGTGCCGAAGAAGAAGAAACCCAAACCATTCCGCGCCACCAGCGCCGTCAAGGCCATGGCGCGTACTGCTATCGGCACGCCGCCGCCGGTGAAGCGCAAAGAAAGCAGGAAGCGCACCAAATCGCAGAAGCACAAGCCAACGATCGGCAGGCTCCTCTCCGAGTCGGAATAATCCGGCTACTCCGGCCAGCGGCAGGTCACCACCCGCTGGTCCGTATAGAAATGCACGGCATCTTTGCCCAGGGCATGCAGGTCTCCGAAGAATGACCCTTTCCAGCCCGAGAACGAGAAGAATGCCACCGGCGCGGGCACGCCGACATTAATGCCGATCATTCCCGCCGTGACGTTCTGAGTGAACTCACGGGCCGCGCCTCCGGAGCGCGTGAAGATTGAAGCCGCGTTGCCGTAGTCCGACTTGCTGATCACCTCCAGCGCTTCCTTTGAATCTTTCACCCGGATAATCGAAAGCACCGGCCCGAAGATTTCGTCGTGCGCCACGCGCGAACCGGGATTTACCTTGTCGAGGATTGTTGGTCCCACAAAATACCCG
>JBLMYN010000488.1:0-7009 GCA_050258305.1 Actinomycetota bacterium | reverse complement strand
GTCGCTGCCTCCGGATTTGGGGCGATTTACGCAGCTTGCTCGCTAGGGCTGCTTATCGCGTTGCGCGCTGATCCATTCCTGAAAACGCTTGTCATTTTTGCATTGTTCTCCGTTTGGGCTGGAGATATCGCAGCTTATTACGTTGGGCGAAGCATCGGCCGTCACAAACTTGCGCCGATCGTCAGTCCCAATAAGAGCTGGGAAGGCGCCATCGCTTCTGTGATTGCCAGCGTCCTGGTGGCCGTGGTAGTACTCCATTTCTTCCGCTATCAGATCGACTCCTTTTTTAGTCCTCATTGGATTTTTTACAGATCACTTGAGCCGTTCAAGCCTGCGTTCTTACATGTCCTAGCGATTGGACTATTAACTAATGTGGCAGCTCAGTTTGGGGATCTGTTCGAATCTGCCCTAAAACGCGGGGCAGGCGTAAAGGATTCCGGCACTCTGCTTCCAGGACATGGCGGCATTCTCGACCGCATTGATGCGCTCCTCTTTGCCATTCCGGTGGTGTGGTACTATGCGAATCTAACCGGCTTCATGCAACCCAAATTCCTATTCTGAAATGAAGCGAATCGCCATCCTCGGTTCCACCGGCTCCATTGGCCGCAGCACGCTCGACGTGATCGAGAAAAATCCGCAGCGCTTTCAGCTCGTCACCATGGCGGCGGGAAGCAACGTGGAGCTTGCGCTGGAACAGGCGCGGCGCTGGCATCCTAAAGTTCTTTCGCTCGCCTCAGAACAGAGTGCGGACAAGGTCAGGAAACAGCTCAAAGCTGAAGGGCTCACTCAGATCGAAATTGTCACCGGGCAGGCCGGCACCGTAAGAGTAGCCACTCACCCGGATGTTGATTTTGTGGTGAGCGCGATTGTGGGCGTGGCCGGGCTGAAAGCAACCTACGAAGCTGTGTGCGCCGGCAAAGAAATCGGCCTGGCCAATAAAGAGTGCATGGTAGCTGCGGGAGAGTTGATTACCCGCGAGGCCCGCAGGCAGGGCAAGCCGCTGCTGCCCATCGACAGCGAGCACAACGCCGTTCACCAGTGCATGCGCGGCGGCAGGATGAATGAAGTGGAACGGGTGTGGCTCACAGCGAGCGGCGGGCCTTTCCTGAACACTCCCGCATCCGAATTTGAGAACATCACGGTAGAGCAGGCGCTGAATCATCCCACGTGGAAGATGGGGCGCCGCATTACCATTGATTCCGCCACTTTGATGAACAAGGGCTTCGAGGTGATCGAGGCCTGCCGTCTCTTCAACATGGCGCCAGAGAAGATCAGCGTCATCGTCCACCCGCAGTCCACGATTCACTCCCTGGTCGAGTTCAATGACGGCAGCATTCTGGCTCAGCTTTCGGTCACGGACATGCGTCTGCCCATTCTTTATGCTCTGACCTATCCCGAGCGCATTCCCTCTGACCTCCGCTTCAATGTTCTTGATCTGAAGCGCCTGGACTTCACGCCGCCTGATCCGGCCAAGTTCCCGTGTCTGCGCCTGGCCTATGAAGCCGCGCAAGCTGGTGGGGCCAAAAGCATTGCGCTGAATGCCGCCGACGAGGTTGCGGTGGGAGCATTTTTAAACCGTGAGATCGGATTTTCCGATATTCCTAAAGTAATCGAACGGACAGTTATTGAAACTGAAGACCGTCACCCCGAATCTATAGAAGAGGTACTTGCCATTGATGTCCAGGCCCGGGAGGCAGCGCGGCGGAAGCTTTCCCCCCAGCTAACCCGCTAGCGATAAAGGACCTTTTGCAGTTACAATTTAAAAATCTGTCTCTAATATGCAATTTTTGATTTATCCCGCTGCTGTCGCCCTGGTGCTTGGGGTGCTCGTTTTTGTTCACGAACTCGGCCATTATCTCGTGGCCAAACTCTTTCGAGTCCGGGTAGAGGTGTTCAGCCTCGGCTTTGGCAAGCGGCTCGTGGGTTTCCGGCGCGGAGACACTGACTACCGCGTCAGCCTGCTCCCCATCGGCGGCTACGTCAAGATGGCGGGCGAGAATCCGATGGAGGATCGTACCGGCGATCCCGGGGAATTCATGAGCCACCCGCGCTGGCAGCGCTTCCTGATCGCCATTGCCGGGCCGGTAATGAACGTTCTGCTGGCGATTGGGATTCTCACCGGGCTGTACATGGTTCATCACGACTACCCCGCCTCGGAGCGCATACCCGTAGACGTGCTCTGGATGAACCAGGGTTCTTCTGCCGAAAAAGCGGGGCTGCAAAAAGGCGACCGCATCATCCAGGTGCAGGACATCAAGAACCCGACGTGGGAACAGTTCCTGCAAACCGAACTCATCAGCCCGGATCAAGATCTGAACGTGACGGTGCGCCGGGGCGACCAGGTCCTGCACAAGACCCTGCTGGCCAAAGCCACCGGAGTGGACAATGTGGGTGATGTGGGCTTGGATCCGCCCGAAGCTGTGGGCTATATCGAGCCGGGCAAGCCGGCTGACCGGGCCGGCATCGAACCGGGTGACATTCTCGTTTCGATCAATGGGAAACCCGTGAAGAACCTGGACGACATGCGGGACGAGATCCAGAAGATCAAGAGCACGCCCGCCACGCTGATTGTTCTACGCGATGGCAAGGAGGTCTCCATTACCGTCACGCCGGCGCTGCTGCCCAGCGGCACGTCAAAGCCGGAATACCGCATTGGCGTAAGCAGCGAGTACATTGAAAAGCTCCCCTTCACGAAAGCGCTGTCCGAGGCGTACACCGAATGCAAGGACAACTCACTGCTGATCTTCAAGCTGGTGGGGCGCATGGTGCACAATCACAAGATGCTGCGCCAGGTAAGCGGCCCGATCGGGATCATGCAGATTTCCGGCGAGGCCGCCATGATCGGCTGGCCCCCTCTGCTGAAGATCATGGCCCTGATCAGCTTGAATCTGGCTGTCTTCAACCTGTTCCCCATCCCGATCCTTGATGGCGGACTGATGTTGATGCTGCTGATTGAAGCGGTGATGAGGCGCGACATCAAGCAAGAAATCAAGGAACGCGTCTATCAGGTCGCCTTCGTATTCCTGATCCTGTTCGCAGTGGTGGTGATTTACAACGACCTGGCAAAATCATTCCATATGTAATCCGGTTGTTTGGCCGGCAATGCTGTTTCGATTTCTCGCAGGCTACTCGTCAGGCGTCTGGTGGTTCTGAGGCTTGTTGAGCTCTTTCTGTCGAAAACCGTAGAATCCGGGCATGCGCATTGACCACGTTGCTCACTCGAGCCGCGATCCGCATGCCACCCATCGCTTTTATACGGAGGTGATGGGTTTCGAACTGGTTCAGGCATACGCAGGCAGGGAATTGCTGCTGGTTTACTCGGTCCCCGATGGCGGCAGCCTGGCATTCACTGCCTCGCCGGACGCCGCCGTTATCCCGCAACTGAACTCGCCGTGGGAGCAGAATCATGTAGGGCTTACCCTCAGTTCGCGCGCTGACTTCCAGCATTGGCTCAAGCGGCTGAAGCAGCTTGCCATCCCCCACCGGGTGATCGATGATGAGCGCGTTTATTTCTCTGACCCGGATGGCCTGGTCCTGGAGCTTGAAGTAGCCTGCGAAATGCCGAGAGACCCCGCTGCTTCCGAAATACTGGCTCTTTGGAAGCAGAAGTAACCCAGGCTGCAAAAACGGGCGGCAGCCATCTACGCGTCCCTTTACAATCGATGCCATGCCGGAATACGACCTGCAAAGTGCTACTGCGCTTCTCTCGCGCACCCCCGCCGCTCTCAATGCGCTGCTGCGCGATTTGCCGGAAGGCTGGACGCGGCGTAATGAGGGGGAACAGACATGGAGCGTCTTTGACGTGGTGGGCCATCTGATCCATGCCGAGCGCGCTGACTGGATTCCGCGAGCGAAGATGATTCTGCAATTCGGCGAAACCCGTGCATTTGAGCCCTTTAATCGTGAGGGGCACGCGCGTGAAATTGCGGGAAAGTCACTCTCGGTGCTGTTGGATGAATTTGCCTGCTTGCGCGCGGAAACCCTGGGGGAACTGCGGGGGCTGAATCTTCAGCCGGAAGATCTGGCCCGGCGCGGCCGCCATCCTGCTCTCGGTGCTGTTACCCTTGCACAGTTGCTGGCTACCTGGGCAGGCCACGATCTCACGCATCTTCACCAGATTTCAAGGATCATGGCGCACCAATATCGCGAAGCTGTGGGTCCCTGGAGCCGCTACCTGGGCGTGCTGCAGTGCGCGGGGCATAGCACATCGTCCTAGGGAACTTCCCATCGCCACCCACTGAGTGGCTCACCCATACGCCTCCGGAGTTGTTGACGGCGCACCCTAAGATTGAGCAGGCGACGCGGTGGCGGAAGCTTTTGCATTACCGTCTTGTACTCTCCCTTTTTGCGGCCCGGATGCATACAATTGTCGTTGCCGGGCAGGCCCTGAGGCGGCAGAGGTTTCCGTTCTGCAGTGCCGGATGCGGCGAATCAGGCCATGAAATATTACATTCGACGTGATCTCAATGAATACGGGCCTTACACTCTGGCCGAACTGCAACGCTACGTGGCCCAGGGTAATATCGCGCCCAGCGACCTGGCACGCCCTGAAGGGGCTACTGACTGCGTGCCCGTGTCTCAAATCCTCGGCAATGCTCCTCCGCCTTCAGCGGCGGAAGCCACCGCCCCCATCTCGGGCACGGGTGGCGCGCCCGCCCCCGCTGGAACCCTCCCCGGCGGCGGCAGCCCTGTCTACAGCGGAAGCCCGGGATACGCAAACGCCGCTCCGAGAGGAGCCGGAAGCCCAGTTCCCACGGATCTTCACTGGGCTCTGGTGCTGGTCATAGGCATCTTCACCTGCGGAATTTTCTTCTGGGTGTGGTTTATCGTGGAGGCGGCATTCGTAAAGAAAATTCGTCCCCAGAGCAACGCCATCATCCTGGCGGTTGTCGCGCTGGTGTGCAGCTTTGGGGCGCCGTTCTTCCGCTTTTCACTCATGATGGCCCATCCCTACAGGTTCCATCCTTTCGGTTCGATCTTTGGGCTGGCGAGCTTTGTCCTGATTGAACTGGCTGCGTTCTCAATGAAGGACGACATGGAGCAGTACTACAACTCGGTAGAGCCGATCAACCTGCGACTGAACGGAGTCATGGTTTTCTTTTTTCCCGTGTTCTACTTCCAGCACCATTTCTCCCGCATCAGCCGCTGGAAGAAGACCGGCATTCTGGAGCCGCAGGGATGATCATGGAACGGGCATTCAGGCCTTTCACCGCATTGACGCTCGCTGCAGGATTGGCCGTGCTGTATGTGTTTCCGCCTTCGCGGTACAGCTTCTATCCGCGCTGTCCGTTCTACGCGAGCACCCATCTCCTTTGCCCCGGATGCGGCAGCACTCGCGCCCTTCATGAACTGCTGCACCTCAATCTTGCCGGGGCATGGCACTACAATGCTCTGTTTACAGCGCTGCTTCCTGTGGCGCTGCTTTGGTTCGGGTGGAAGTGGTATCGCGCTCAGCAGGACCGCACAATCATCGACCTGCGTCTGCATCCAGCCGTCACGTCCGCTCTGGTTGTGGTGGCGCTGTTGTTCACGGTGGCAAGAAACACAGGACTCGCATTTGTGATCTAGCCGGCGCTTTTCTGGCGCGCCGGAGTCGCAAGCCCCGCCCCCCTGCGTTCTCGGACAACTCGGCCAGATGAGCACACCCCGCATGAAGCATGTGTGTTGCGGGATCGCTGTTCAGTGTTCCTCAGCAAATTGATTTATTTTTTTACGATTCCCAAATTGGCACCGCGCAGTTCTTGAAATCCTGTAGTAAACTCCTTCGACATTGAAGTACACGGGTGTTGGGAAGAAGGCTCGAATTCATAAAAGGCAGAACTCACACCAATGATGGCCACCCGGCTTCTTCTGTTCATTGCTATACGCAACAGATGCGGCAAATCCCAATTCAGTGAGGTTGTTCGAATGGCATCTCCCCTTGGAAAGATGAGACTTGTATTTGCTGTTTTCTTTGTCATCCTGGCCATGAATTTCATGGCCGGACAGAAAGTCCGCGACGGCGCGGGACAACCGCTGGCTCCTGCAGGTGAAGGTCATCGCGTCCAGCCTGACGCGACTCCGACCGGACAGGCAGTTGTAACCGGCAACGGCATCAGCTATCACGGTGGTCCCGTCATGAAGGGCAATCCCGTCCACACCTACATCGTCTGGTACGGAAACTGGGGTGGAACAGGATCGAATACGGCCGCAACCAGGAGCCTGATCGAGCATTTCCTGGGGACCATTGGCGGTTCAAATATCGAAAAGGTAAACACCACCTACGGTGACAACTCCGGGAACGTGAGCGGCAACGTCAGTTTCTCCGGCAGCACCATCGTCAGCAGCAGCACCAACCTGAGCGACTCGGGCGTTCGCACGCAGGTAGCCAACGCCATCAGCAGCGGACGGCTGCCCAAAGACAGCAACGGGGTGTATTTTGTGCTGACATCGTCCAACATCAATGAGACCTCAGGCTTCTGCACGTCCTACTGCGGCTGGCATACCCACTCCACCATCAGCGGCGTGGATATCAAATACTCATTCGTGGGAAATCCGGACCGCTGCCCCAGCGGCTGCGAGATCCAGCGCACAGGACCCAACAGCCCGGCCACGAACGTGGGCGGCGCTGACGGCATGGCCAACGTAATCTCTCACGAACTGGAAGAGGCCATCTCTGACCCGGACCTGAACGCCTGGTTTGACTCCAGCGGCCAGGAAAACGCTGATAAGTGCAACTTCAATTTCGGTGCAACTTCCACCTGCAACGCAAATGGCCTGTGCTCGGCGGCCGGCACGTCTGCCGCGGCCAGGTACAACCAGACCTTTGGCAACAACGACTGGATGCTGCAGCAGAACTGGCGTAACTCCGGTGGCGGAGCCTGCGCCCAGCACCTCTAAACCCCTGACTGGATTGCTCTTTAAGCCAGGCCGCTCAAGGATTCCCGGGGCGGCCTTTTTGTTGTGTGCCGAACATGTTCGACAGCTTGGAGGTGCAAGTCCTCTGCCCAACCTGGTGGAGGTGAAGGGC
>JBLMYN010000487.1:0-21387 GCA_050258305.1 Actinomycetota bacterium | reverse complement strand
CACTGATTGATTCGCCGGGTACAACTTCCCTCTGCGCTGGGAGCTGGCTCCGGTTCGCCTTCCATCGGGTGATCTTTCTAAGCAGCGTTGCCAGGGTGAAATGCATTGGGTGACATTATTTTGGCATTGTTCTGCCGCAAACGGCAGTCCTCTCTGGAACTCTCAGCCTCGTGTTACCGTATCTCCACATATGTCAGCCATGCTCATCTGTGACATTCTATGGGTTGTCTTTTGGGCGCTCTGGGTGGTGTGGGCGCTGTGGATGAAGAAGGCGGAGCGCCGGGAAAGCGTCGCCACACATCTGCTGCACACACTGCTGGCTGCCGCCGGCTTCCTCCTGATGTTTTCCGACCTCGGAGCACCGTGGCCCTGGCTTCATATCCGCGTGTTGCAGCGGGCGCCGTGGCTTGACGGCCTTGGCATCGCCATTACCGTGGCCGGCTTTGCGTTTGCCATCTGGGCGCGCATCCATCTGGGCCGTAACTGGAGCAGCTCTGTGACCTCGAAAGTTGGCCACGAACTCATCCTCACGGGGCCTTATAAATGGGTGCGGCATCCGATTTATACGGGCTTACTGCTGGCCCTCTTTGGCACGGCGCTGGTGCGGGCTGAAATGCGCGGCCTGCTCGCGCTGGTGCTGGTGTACGCTGCATGGAAGATCAAGAGCCGGGTGGAGGAGCACATGATGACCGGCACCTTCGGCGCGGAATACTCCGCCTACGCGAGCGCCACCGGAGCGATGTTTCCGCGGGTGGTGAAGAGCAAGGGATTGGCAACCAGCCGTTAGCGCTTGCGCGGCCGCCCAGTCTGACCAAGAAATCGTGGTACCTCAGGCCGGCAGCTCCAGGTTAAGCGTCTAAAATTGCCTGCGCGTGCTGCCCTGGGTCCGCTACCCGTACGGATAAAAAATAAAGAAGAGAAGCGAGAGCCCGCTCAAGAGCCACAATCCCGGCTTAATCTCACCAATTCTTCCTTTTACGAGCTTCAGCAGAGGATACAGAACGAAACCTGCGGTGATACCCACGCCGATATTGAAGGTGAAGCACATCAGAACGACGACGGCGAATGCCGGAATTGATTCCGAGTAATCGGCAAAGTTGATGCGCGAAATTGGTTCCAGCATGAACAGCCCCACCAGGATCAGAGCCGGCCCGTAGGCCTGCGCCGGGATCGAATCAACAAACGGCGAGAAAAACAACGTTGCGGCAAAACAGGCGGCCGCAATGAGAGCGGTCAGCCCGGTTCGCCCGCCGGCTTCAATGCCTGTCGCCGATTCAACGAAAGCGCCTGATGTGGTAGTGCCCAGCACAGGAGCCAGCGTCGTGGTGAGAGCGTCAACCAGCATGGGACGCTCGATCTGGGGCAGACGGCCCTCGTTGTCCAGAAAGCCTGCCCGCGCCGAGAGTCCGATCAGCGTTCCCATGGTATCCACAAAAGCCATGATGAAGATGGTCAGCACCACGGGAAACGCGCCCCAGGTCAGCGCTCCTCGAATGTCAATTTTCCAGAAAATCGGCGCGATGCTCGGGGGAAGGCTCAATACATGTGCCGGAGGCGGAGCCGTTTTGAACACGAACGCAAGAACTGCGGTCGCCACGATTCCGAGCAGAATCGCGCCGGGGACCTTGCGGATTACGAGCACGCACAGGAGAAGAAAGCCAAAAATCGCCAGCAGAACCGGCGGCGCGGTGAGATGTCCCGGCCGCACCGGCGCGCCAGCCACGCCGAGGGAGACAATTCCGCTCTGGTTCAGGCCAATGAATGTCAGGAACAGTCCAATGCCGGCGGCAAAGCTGTAGCGCAGCGACAGCGGAATTGCATCCACGACCCATTGCCGGAGCCGAAGAACCGTTAGAAGCACAAATAACACACCGGCAATGAAGATGGCGCCCAGGGCTGTTTGCCACTTGTAGCCGAGTTGAATGCACACGGTGAAAGCGATGAATGCGTTCTCGCCCATGTAGGGCGCAATGGCGAAGGGGCGGTTGGCATATAAGCCCATGAGCGTGCAGCCAAAAACCGCCGCTGCAATGGTTGCAACAAAGCCAGGGCCGGCAGGAATGCCGGCCTGGCTGAGAATGGCAGGGTTTACCACGACGATGTACGACATCGTAGTGAAAGTAGTCAGACCCGCGATGATTTCGCGGGAGAGAGACGTATGGTAGCGTTCAAACTCGAAAAACCGGCCAAGTGCGCTCATTGCGAATGCGGCCTTGATCTCTGGGTTTCATCCAGGTAGGCAATGTATCCACAAATCAGGCGATAGCTGTCATAAAAGGCCGCAGGCCGAAAAGGGGTTTCCTTACCGGCCAGATTGGCCTGCGTCAGGGAATGGAGCGTGATCTGGGGAATATTTCGCGAGCGAAAAGGCTCGGAGTCACTCTTGCCCGCGAACCCGATATCAACCTGGCTGGCCGGAATTTCCATGGCATAAACCATCTTCATCACTCCCTGCACCAGGTCATTGTCAGAATGGCCGCTCCACACCTTTGTGGGGGAGAGCCCCAGCGCATCAAGGTTGATCATGGCGGTGACGTGACTGAGTTCAGCAGGGCTCAAATGGCTGATGAAAGCTTCCGCTCCGGTCAACTGGTCACCGTGATCGGCAAATGCAACAAAAATCATGGTGTGCCGGCGCTTTCGCGTGCGCAGGCACTGGTACAAGCTGGGCAGCAGCAGCGCGCCCGTCCAGTTATCAAACGGGCGGCGCGGCGATGCAGCATGATCGTAGTGTGCGCCAATAACGATGGTGTCCTGCGTCTTGCCACGCATGCGGCAGATGATGTTGGGCAGGCCCGTGTCTACCTCTTGTTTCGAGAGCAGTGCGCCTCTGCAGCCTGCCTGCGTGAACCAGGCGAGAAGCTGTTCTTGGCGCAACTGGTCGGTTTGGGGATTGCTCCTCGCTCTTTGCAGGATATCCGCCTTGTCCGCAGGCGAAAAACGAACTTTCTGTGCGGCGCAAGAACCGCACAAACCCAGAACAAGGATGGCGAGAGCGGCCCCGCGCATGGTCAGGATATCTTACACGGGTTTGGCGATGAATTTATTCTGTTCGCGCGCAAGATAAGCCCAGGGGACATCCGGATCGTGCGTGAACATGGTGAGCCATTGGCCGGGAATGGCCTGCTCATAATATTTTTTGCGGTTCTCAATGACTTCCAGCGGGAACAAGTCATAGGCCATGACCCAGGCCGGCTCAAGGTGCCAGGTGGTCGGCAGAAGATCAGAGATGTAGCATGCCGTCTTGCCGCCGCTGCGAACCAATACGGCCCACATGTTCCGCGTGTGTCCCGGGTAGACGGCAACGGAAATGCCGGGCAGAATTTCATGATCTCCGTCCAGCAGCGTCATCTGCCCTGACCGGATCAGGGGATCGTAATTATCACTGATGTAGCTGACGCGGTCGCGTTCGAGCTGCCGCGAGCCGTGCTCCCATTCGCCTTTGGGCGCATAGTATTTCGCTTTGGGGAAAGTCGAAACAGCAGTCCCGTTCTTATAAACGGTGTTCCAGCCGCAGTGATCGAAGTGCAGATGAGAGTTGATGACCACATCGATGTCCTCCGGCGCGAGGCCGGCGGCATGCAGGTTGTCCAGCAGCTTCTCCTGGGGAAGATAAAAGCTTTTGGTCTTTTCGGCCAACTTGTTGCCGATGCCGGTTTCAATCAGCACGTTCTGCCTGCCGGTGCGGACCAGCACGGAATTACAGCTCACCGTTATGCGATTCAGCTCATCCGCTTGAACCTTGCGCTGCCAAAGCACTTTGGGAACCACGCCGAAGAAAGCGCCGCCATCAGCAACGTAGGTGCCGTCGCCTACCGCATTCAGCTCAAAATCCCCAATGGCAATTGTTCTGCTCACTTCTGCGCCGTTTCCCCCAGAAGCTCCTGCCGAAAGTAGTTGCGTATGCGGTTGAACAGCTCGACCCTGGCTGCCTGTCCGGCGATGGCGTGGGTCTTGCGCGGGTAAATCTGCAGATTGAATTCCTTGCCGGCGTTAATCAGGGCATAAATCATCTGCATGGTGTTCTGCATGTGCACGTTGTCATCGCTGGTGCCATGCACTTCCAGAAGATGGCCGTGCAAGTGGGCGGCGAAGTTCACCGGGGAACTCTTTTTGTAAGCTGCTTCATCCTGGGGAACAAGGCCTTCATATCTTTCGGTGTAGATGGAATCATAGTCGTGCCAGTCCGTGACCGGCGCCACGGCCAGGCCTGCCTGGAAGCGATCTGAATGAGTCAGAGCATACAGTGTCATATAGCCGCCGTAGCTCCAGCCCCACCAGCCAAGGCGCGTTCCATCCAGTTGCGGGAATTTCTGCAGCGCCTGGTCAATGGACGTGAGCTGGTCTTTCAGCTCTGTTTCTCCGAAGTTGTGCCGCAGCACTGTGGCGAATTTTCTGCCGCGCGCGCCCATCCCGCGGTTATCCACCACCAGGACGGCAATGCCATCACGCATCAGGATCTGATTGAAAAGGAAGCCCTGCCCGCCCCAGGCATTGCGAACCGACTGTCCGTGCGGCCCGCCGTAAGGGTTGTTGAGCAGCGGAATCTTCTTTCCCGCGCTGTTCGGGGGCAGGAACAGCTCGCCATAAAGAACCGTTCCATCAGCGGCCTTGAAATTCACAAATTCAGGAGGAACCAGCTTGTAAGCGTCGATGGAGTGCGATTTCCAGAACACGCTGCACTCGCCACCGGTGCGGCAGAACGCCAATTGCGGCGGGATCATGGTGGCGGAGAAGCGGTCAACATAATACTGCGTGCCGGGAGCAAAGTTGGCATCGTGTGTCCCCGGCTGTCCCTTGGTCAGCACCTGGAAATTGCTGCCATCCAGCTTGACGCTGCAGAGATGCCGCTGCCGCGGGTCATCGACATTCGTCGTGACATAAATGGTGCCCGTGGCTTCATCGACTCCGTCCAGCGAGAACACCTCGAAATCGCCCTTGGTGATCTGGTTCTGCAGCTTCGCTTCAGCAGCGAGAGGATTGTTCTTGTCGAAGGAGTAAAGGTACAGATGGGTGTGGCCGTCGCGCCAGCTTGACCAGATGAACCGGTCGCCGCTCTCGAGGATTTTGAAATTGTCATCCATTTCGATCCAGGCGTCATCGTGCTCGCTGAGGACGAGTTTGGATTTGCCATTGGCGGCATTGATGAAATAAAGGTCAAGCTGGTTCTGCGCGCGATTCAGGTGCATGGCCCAGATCACACCGTTATTCACCCAGCCGAAGCGGGGAATGTAGCCCTCTTTACTGTCGCCCAGAGATATCCACTTCACCTTGCCGCCGGATGAACTGATCACCCCAAGCCGAACTTCCGGATTGGGATCGCCCACCTTGGGATACTTCTCCTGCGAAACCGTCGGGTGGTGCGGGATAAAGTCGACAATCGGGTACGTGGGAACGTTGGTCTCGTTCATCTGCAGGAAAACGATTTTGCGGTCGTCGGGCGACCAGAAATAATTGCTGCGAACGTCAAGCTCTTCAGCGTAAACCCAGTCAACCTCGCCGTTCAGGATATTGGGATCTGTGTCGCTGGTGAGCGCTTTTACGCTCCCGGCGCCTGTGGGACGGACCACCAGATTGTGCTTGAGAATGTAAGAAAGGCGCTTGCCGTCATGCGAGAATTGAGGATTGCCCGCTTCAACCTCACGTTCGGTGAGAGCAACAGCCTTGCCGCCGGCCAGGGTGTAATACCAGAGCTGGCCATTGGCGTCGAACAGGATGTGCTGTGAGTCGGGCGACCAGTGATAGCCGGCCACATGATAGCGTGCCCGATTGTCCCGCTCGCGGTCGTCTTTGTTCTTGCTCGGCGGCGGCTTCATGGCCGCGATTTTGTCTGACGCCACCAGGATGGCCGGCTTGCCTGTGGCCACATCGATGTAATAAAGGTCGGCTTTCCCATTGCCCTGAGGCTTGCCCGATGTTTCTTCATGGACCACATAGGAAACTTTCTTGCCGTCCGGGCTCCATTTGAGCGTATCGGGGGAACGGCCAGTGATGCCGTTCGGCGCGTAAATGGATTGAACCGTCAGTTCCTGCGCGGGCGATAGAGACAGCGCGAAAGTGACCAGAAAAGCAGCAAGCACAAGCCTTTTCACAGGCATTCTCCAGCAGTGGAATGAAAAGATGAACCGAGAAGTGTACAACGTCCGCTATGGAATTGAATAATCTGACAGCGCCAGGGATTGTGAAGTCCGTCGGCGGTACCACCGGATGCCATTATCTTTTTGGGCGTGACGTTCAGACTTCTTCTTCCATCTGCTTGCGCAAGCGGCGCGATTCAGCCAGCAGCCCCATGCTATGCATCAGGTTCTGCAAGGTCACAATGCCCACGAGCCGGTCCTGTTCCACCACTGGGATGAGCGTCAATCCACGGGAAGTGAGCTTACGAAAGGCCGAGCCGAGTGATTCAGTGCGCGAGGCAATTTCAAATGCCTTGCTCATCACGCCTTGCACGTAGCCATTGCCTTCCTGGCGAAGCTTTTCCACGATGGCACGGCGGGTAATCACGCCCACCAGATAATCTCCTCTTAGCACCGGGAAATCATCCTGAAGAGAGTGCACGGCTTTGTTGAGCGCGTCTTCCAGCGTGTCGGCCGGCGACAGGGTGGAGAACTCAGTGAGCATGATCTCTTCCATCTGTACGGCTTCAATGGCGGAGTGAAACATCGCGGTGCGTTCTTCCATCTGCGCAGCCATGAAGATGATCAGTCCGACAAACATGAGCCACTGCGATGAAATTCCCGCCACCATCAAAGCGGCGGCAAAGAGGTGCCCAAGGTTCACCGCCTGGCGCGTGGCCCTGCGGAAATCAGTCTTGCGCGCGCGCCAGGCACGGAACACCCGGCCGCCATCAAGAGGAAAGGCCGGCAGCAGATTGAAGACAAACAGGGCGGCGTTGATCCAGAAGAAGCTGCGACCGAGATGGGTGACGGTCACCAGCGGCTGCCTGAACAGATTTTCCCCCGTAGGCAAGGCAGCCAGAAGAATGCCGGAGCATGCGGCGATTACCAGGTTGACCAGGGGACCGGCAGCGGAAATTCGAATCTCCCGCGCGAGCTTTTCCCCGGACTCCATCAGCGTGTGTGGGTCCATGAGAGGGACACCACCGGTAGGTAAGAGCATGGAGCCGCGGATGGGGACTCCGGCCCGCGCAGCGGCTACCGCATGCCCCATCTCGTGAAAAATAACCGAGATCAGCACCAGACCGGTGAGCAGAAAACCGCGGCCTACGGCCTCCGGGCCACCCCGGCTGGAATCGTAGAGCAGGACAAACGTGAGCAGAAACAGGAAAGTGACGTGCAGCCGCAGCTCCACGCCAAGGACTCTTCCCAGCGATATTGACCAGGGGCGCATATTCGTCGCTACAACTGATTGTATCGATTTCGTCGAGGATAGGTTGCGAACTGCTGATCGGCGCACCGCTCCACGCCGGCGGGGCTGAAAATGGCCGAACATTCGTAAACAACGGTGAAGATTCATCAATTCGCGCCAGAACCCGCATCCTTCTCTGCACCGGGCCATCTAATGAATTAACTAAAGAGTTAAATAAGCCTGTAAGCGGGCAAGGAGTATTGAGTCATGAGGAATGTTTTCAGACTGCTGTTTGCTTCAGCGCTGGCTGTCGGGCTGATGGGCTCGGCTTTCGCCGCGTCGCGCAGCTCGAGTGCCAGTGATCGTCTCGACCAGAGACTCTCGAAGGAAGTGCACCATGCGCTTGCGATGATTCCGCAGACCACGGTTTTCGATAATTTAAGCTACCGCATTGACGGCAGCACCGTTACTTTATATGGCCAGGTGCGGGATGCCATTGTGAAGTATGAGGCGCAGGACGCGGTTAAGCGCCTGGAAGGTGTGGAACGTGTCGACAACCGCATTGAAATACTGCCTGCGTCATTCAATGACGACCGCATTCGCCGCCAGGTTGCGCGCGCCGTCTTCAGCGATCCGCGGCTGTCCAGCTACGCCATTCAGCCGCTGCCGCCCATTCGGATCATCGTAAAGAACGGGCATGTAGACCTTGTGGGCGTGGTACGCACGCAGGCGGACAAAGATAGCGCCTTCCTTCGCGCCAACGGAGTCCCGGGCGTTTTTTCGGTCAAAAACAACCTGCAGGTGGAACAGGGATAGCGTAAGAAATGGCTTTTGATGAGAGACGCGGAAATCCGCGTCTCTTTTTTTCATTCCTTTCCGAGATCATGCCGCGTGCAACTGTTCTTCCTCTTCCCTTGTTCCTGAAATGCGCCTCGGACCGAAGACTTTGAGCGCCATGCCAAGCAGTCCGGCTGCAGCCGCGCCAGCCAGCCATTTCACATGCGTTTCCGCCCAGAGTTCCAGGCTGAAATCGCGGGCGCGATCATCAAATGCGCCGTGGGCGCCGTGATCGCCAGGCACCGGCTCCCACAGATTGTTCGGGCGACCTGGATCTTCATGCCCGTCGTACTGCTGCGCTTCGTAGCCATAGCGGGCCAGGTAGTGGTCGGCAAAAGAAGGGGCCAGCTTGTTGCCGACAATGGCTTTTACCGACGAGAATGCCGGATAGTATTCGCGCCGCTCGGGATGGTGCGCAGCGTAATAGACGGCGCGGGCGGCGATCTCAGGCTGATAAATCGGCGGAACAGGCTGGGCTTTTCGCGGCAGGCGGCTCTTGACCCAGCCGAATTGGGGAGTGTTGAACGCCGGCATCTGCACGATTGTGGTGCGCACGTTGCTCTTATCGTGCAGCAACTCGGTGCGCAGCGCGGCAAAGAATCCCTGTACCGCGTGCTTGGACGCGCAGTAAGCCGCCTGCAGGGGGATGCTGCGATATCCCAGGGCGGAGCCCACATGCACAATGGTTCCGCTGTCGCGCGGCAGCATGCGTTTGAGTGCGGCCAGAGTCCCGTAAACGTATCCAAGATACGTCACCTCCGTGACGCGTTTGAAGTCTTCAGGGGTCATCTCTTTGATAGGCGAGAACACTGACGTCATTGCGTCATTCACCCAGATGTCGATGGGACCAAGTTCGCTCTCAACCCGCTCGGCTGCGGCTTCTACCTTCTCCGGGTCGGCTACGTCCAGGGGAAGCACCAGTGCTCGTCCGCCGGCAGCTTCTACCTCGCGTCGCGCTCCTTCCAGCCCGTCGATTCCCCTGGCGATCAGCCCGATCCATGCTCCGTGACGCGCAAATTCACGTACCGTCGCCCGTCCGATTCCCGCCGATGCTCCGGTGATTACAACGACTTCGTGTCTGTCCACTTCACGCCTCCCCATGTTTTTCTTTGCCTTCGTATCTGTTGGATGCCTCGCCGGGGCTGGGCTTTGCTCTGAACATCGCGATCCGATGCATATGCGAGGGGAGAGGTATCCTTGCGGGCGATCGACACATCGAAACCAGATGTCGGGTGTTTCCGGTTCGAGACCCGCAACGGACCGCAGGTGAATGCTTTTCATGCGAATCTATTCTGAAAAAGCAGCAATCGACCGGCTGGAAGTCTCAACGTTCACGGTCCCCACAGAGGATCCCGAATCTGACGGCACGCTGCAGTGGAGCAAGACAACTCTGGTTCTGGTGCAGGCGCACGCAGGCGGAAAGCGAGGGCTGGGATACACCTACGCAGACGAGTCCGTCGCTACGCTGGTGCACAAGAAGCTGTTTGAGGTGGTCCAAGGCATGGATGCCTTTTCACCAACGTCGACTTATATGTCGATGTGGCGGCAGATCAGGAACCTGGGGCGTCCGGGAGTCTGCTCCATGGCCATCTCGGCTGTCGATTGCGCGCTGTGGGACCTGAAAGCGCGCCTGCTGGATCTACCGCTGGTAACGCTTCTGGGCCAGGTGCGCCAGGGCGCGCGAATCTACGGCAGCGGCGGATTCACTTCCTACTCTGACCGTCAACTCGCAAAGCAGCTCTCCGGCTGGGTGAAGGAAGGCATTCCGCGCGTGAAGATGAAAATCGGGCGCGATGCCGGGCGTGACATCGAGCGCGTGCGCGTGGCCCGCAAGGCAATCGGTCCGGAGCCGGACCTCTACGTGGATGCGAATGGAGCTTACGGCCGCAAACAGGCGCTCAAGCAGGCGGAGATCTTCACCGGCCTGGGCGTGCGCTGGTTTGAAGAACCGGTTTCCTCAGACGATCTGGACGGCCTTCGTCTCCTGCGCGACCGCGCTCCTGCCGCCATGGACATTGCTGCGGGCGAGTACGGCTACGACATTTTCTATTTCCAGAGAATGCTTGCGGCCGGCGCGGTCGATGTGCTGCAGGCGGACATCACCCGTTGCGGCGGCATCACGGGCTTTCTGCAGGTCGCTGCCCTCTGCCAGGCGCACAACATCCCGCTCTCAGGACACACGGCTCCGGCGCTGCACACCCATGCGGCCTGCGCGGTGGCGCCGTTCAAGAACCTGGAATACTTTCACGATCACGTGCGCATTGAACAAATGCTGTTTGATGGACTTCCGCAGCTCGTGAAAGGCGAGCTGCGTCCGGATTTGTCGCGGCCGGGCACGGGACTGGAATTGAAGCGGGCGCAGGCTGAAAAATTCGCGGCGTGAGGCAGTAGTCCGCAAGGCCGTGCAGGCAACAGGAGATCACGGAACCAGGAGCTCAGAAAACCAGGAGCTCAGAAAACCAGGAGCTCACTAAACCAGGAGATCACGAAACCATGGGAAATCCAATTGGCGCAAGAGAGTGGGTCATCGCGGAAGGCTACATTCCTCCGGAAAGTCACGGCCCCAAACCGCAGATGCTGAGTCATGAAACAGTCTGCATCCTGAACGCGTCCGATGAAGATGCGAACGTGGAAATCACGATCTTCTACAAAGACCGCGAGCCAGTCGGGCCATACAGGCTCACGGTCCCGGCGCGACGCACGCGGCACGTCCGCTTCAACGATCTGCGCGATCCTGAGCCCATTCCCAGAGACACGGATTATTCCAGTGTGATCCGCTCTGACGTGCCGATCATCGCGCAGCATACAAGGCTGGACTCGCGCCAGGCGCAGAACGCGCTGCTGAGCACCATTGCCTATCCGAACGCGGCGTAAGGGATTGAATTATTTCAACTGGTAGAACGCGCCCAGAATGGCTCCGAACACCGCATGTGAAATCAGAATGGAAAGCGGCGTTCGCACTCCGTAGTGCAGCGCCAGGAAGCCCGGCGGCTCCAGCATGGTCTGTGCTTCCGGGCCATGCTGTTCGCTTGCCATGCGGGGGTGGAGACCGGGCATGAGTCCCATCACCACCACCAGTACGAACAGCGCCTGCACCAGGCCGATGATCGCTCCGCGCCACCAGCCGGCAGCTCCGAGATCCTCAAAAATGGCAACGTAAACCAGCGAGAACACCCAGCCGGCCACCAGATGGAAGGCAAAGCCATACAGCTTTGCCTGATCGCGATCGGAAGTAAACATGGTTCCCAGCATGTAGGGCAGATTCATGCGGGTGAGCCCCAGCGCCTGCGTGGTTGAGCTGATCGTAGTGAACACGATGGTTGCGGCAAACCCCCACAGCAGCCAGCTTCCCCAGTTCATCTCTTTGCTCCCTCCTCTGACCTGACATCGGCGCCGGTGTGAACCGCCGGATGCGCCTTGCCCCGCTCTTTCTCCTCCAGCGTCAGCGCCGCGCTGATCAAGCCTACATGTGTAAACGCCTGGGGAAAGTTCCCCAGTGCCGCGCCCGTTTCCGGATCGATCTCTTCGGCAAACAACCCCAGATCGTTCGAGTATTTCAGCAAACGATCGAAAAGGCCGTGCGCTTCATCCAGAGTTCCTCCGCCCAGCGCCAGGTGCTCGACCGCCCAGAAGCCGCAGATGCCGAAGGTTCCTTCAGGAGGATTCCTTTCATAGCGGTAGAGCAGGCCGTCGCCGGCGCCCAGTTGCTGGTATATCTTGTGATACGTCTTCTTCATGCGCTCCGACCCCGCTTCTTCCAGCCCATACCAGGGAATACGGAGCAGGGCTGCGTCCAGCCCGTCTCCGTCCAGAGTGCAGGTATAGCTCTGGAGTGTTTCGTTCCACGCACGCGACTCGATCTGGTCGCGGATGCGCTCGCGCTCGCGCATGAATAATTCACGCGGCACTCCCTTAACAATCCCTTTTTGATCCAGCGCGAGCAGCCGGTCCAGCGCGGTCCAGCACAAGAGGCGGGAGTAAGTATTGTTCTGCCGGCCCGATCTCGGTTCCCAGATTCCCTCATCCGGCTGGTCCCAGTTGCCGGCAACATATTTACCCAGCCCGACCAGAACTTTCTGCGTGACGCGATCAAGTCTTCCCGTCTTTTGCACGTATTGCGCGCTGGCCTCAATCACCTCGCCATAGACATCGAGCTGGAGCTGATGGCGTGCGCCGTTGCCCAGGCGCACAGGGCGGGAATCAAGATAACCGGCAAGCTGCTTGACTGGCCTCTCATGCGGCGCAAGCTGGCCAAACACCGTGTACAGGATTCGCAGTTCAGGTTGCGTTAACCGGGTGGCATGAAGCATCCAGCTCAAAAAGCTCCTGGCTTCTTCCATGTAGCCCAGGCCCACCAGCGCGCGTATGGTCAATGACGCGTCGCGCAACCAGCAATAACGGTAGTCCCAGTTCAGGCTGTCGCCGACTCTCTCCGGCAGTGAGGTTGTGGCGGCCGCCAGCACCGCCCCGGAAGGCGCGTAGGCGAGCAGCTTCAGGGCCAGCGCGCTGCGTGCGACCGCCTCACGGTATGGGCCCTGGTATTTTGATCCCGCCGCCCATTGCTGCCACCAGATGACCGAACGATCGATTGCCTCCCGCGCGGGTTTGCCCAGCACGCGTAACACCGTGGGCGACTCTTGAGAATACGTAAGAGAGAACTGCGCCACATCGCCGCGCTTCAGCCGCACGATTACGCGCGCGGCGGCGGCGGCATCGTCGACTTTGAGGGGAATAGTGCTGCGCAACCAGTACGCGCCTCGGCCCACTTCCATTCGCAGTCCCCATCCGTTGCTGCTGATCTTTACCGCCTCCGCGCCGTAATTTTTGCGCGGGTGGAAAGCCACTTCAATTTCAATCTCCCCTTCCGTGCATGTGATCTGGCGCAACAGCTCGTGAGCCGGCGTCAGGTTCTGGTGCTTGAATGCTTCGGATGCCACCGGCATCAGGTCTGTGAGCGTAGCCCGCCCGCCCGCCGCTATGAAGGTAGTCTCGAGGACGTTGGAATCCGGCACATAGGCCCGCTGAAACCTGCATTCGCTCGTAGGCGAAATGGACCAGTAGCCTGCCTTTTCCTTATCCCGGTCGAGAAGGGCTGCGAAAATCGACGGGCTGTCAAACCTTGGCCAGCAGAGCCAGTCAATCGATCCGAACCTCGAGACGAGCGCAGCGGTGCGGCAGTCGCCGATTACGCCGTAATCCTCAATTTTGGGAACCTCGCCGGGCAGGGGCTGCACAGAAAATAGATTACGCCAAATAAATACCAGGAGTGCCAAAAATCGCCGCACTCTCCTGCGACTGCCTCATTTAGCCGGCTGCGGAAGCATCGACAGCGTCGGAGCGGCTTGCCCGGGACAGGGAGATCAGATAAGGCACAAGCGTCAGAATTACAAGAACCACGAATACGTCAATCATGATGTGCATAGCGTCGGGCGCAAGGTGGTTCCCGAAATTTGGCAGCCACCTGGTGGTGCGGCCAAACACTCTTGCGTACATTCTTGCATACTGTGGCGAAGCGCCGAACATGTAAGGCAGCCACAAACTATAGATGTGAAGCGTGAGCCAAATCGAATCGCCCACCAGCCCGAACCAGAGCAGGGGCCGGAAGCGCCAGATCGTCCCAATCAGCAACAGGAGCTGCGCCGCGCCGACGAGAGAACCCAGGGTGATATTTGCCCGGCTGAAAGCGGCATTGGCGCCAGGCTGATCGTTCCAGCTTCCCAGCGGAACCAGCACGCACAACTCAAAGTAGAACAGCAATGCAAGCTGCGCAATCAGTGCTGCGGTGAAAAGTCGATCTTTCATGCTGCTAACCCGCCTGTTCTCGTCCAGGATCAAATTCATTTTGCCTGTGAAATCCCTCTTTGCGTAACCAGATATACCGCAAAGCTTCCCAGCCAGTGCCCGCCCATGTAGTACTCGCCGGTCACGGAGACAAGGCCTGCGGCGCGATGCGCTGCCGCCGATTTTTTGAGCGCAGCCAGCCGCTTGTCAGTCGGCGGCAGCCCTGACGCAATTCCTTCCAGCATCCACGCCCGGCTCAGGTTGAGTCCGTTAATGTGCCCCAGCTTGGGATCGGATGGATCGGTCACCTTTTCCGGCAGCAGCCACGCAGCGGAACCGTTGCGCGGAATCTGAGGCAGAAACTTCGTCAGCCACGCGGCAAATTCCTTCGGCGTGAGCACGCGGCGCATCACATCCGCTTCCGCGAGACAGGGGGAGAGAAAATCTTCGCCTGAGGGCTCATACTCGAGCGGACAATTTTTATCCTGGGCAAAGAAGAAACGCGCCCGCGCCAGCAGCATGTTCAGGAAACTCTGGTCGCCGGTGCCGCGCGCATAGTCAATCATCAGCCCCATGGCAAACGCGGTCTGGTCGTGCTCGCCGATGCGCACCGGATGCGAGAGCTTGGGCAGCCACACACTGAGCCGCTGCACGGCCGCCTGCTCCAGCGGCTGCAGGTTGGCGGAGAGCTCAGCGGGCGGGCCGTTCGGGTCATCCCTGGCCCACTCGCGCAGTTCCAGTCCGAGCTGCAAAAGCCAGGCCAGACCATAGGGACGCTCAAAGCTGGCGCGCCCCGTTTCATTCAGGTAGGCTACTTCGCCGGCGATGTTCTCCTTCGTCAGGCTCTGCTGCAGCGCGGCCCGCGCCTGCGGCGTGAACTGCGCGTCAGGAAACATCCGCGCCAGTCGCGCCAGCAGCCAGTGCCCGTGCACGGACGAGTGCCAGTCATAGCAGCCATAAAAAGCCGGAGTGAGCTTGCGCGGCGGGGCCACGTCAGCATCACTGTTCATCGCATGCGCGATCTTGTTGGGATACTCCTTGTGCACGCAGGCGAGCGCGAGCGTGGCGAAGCGCTGGGCGGCTTCAGCGTTAAGGCCCGCAATCTCCGGCAGAGCCGGAGATTGATTCTGCGCAATTGCGGATGCCGAGGCCCATACGAGCAACGCCGCAGTCAACCATAAGGCCCGGTTGTTCATGATGGACAAATGTAGCACGCGAAAGCGAGGGGGCCGGCCTGCGTTGTGAGCCGGCCGCAGCACAGGGCGGCGGAAGTGCTCTACCTACTTTCCCCGGCGGGGGTTGGACCGCGGCGGCTTCGTCTCGGGCAGGCGAGCCTCAGCCTCAGTCGGGCTCACAATGAAGTGCTTCCCGGAAGCAGACAGGGTGGTTTCGCTCAGCGAAAGCATGTTCACCGACCCGAGGAAAAGGCCTTTATCGAGTATGCGATCAAGCAATTCCCGCAGTTCCACCTCTTCGGTGGGTGCTTGTCTGCGCACGGGGGTGTGAATGCGCACCTTACCTCCCGAAAATTTGGGGCGTTGACAGGTAAACGAAGGCGGCGCACCAGGGAGCAAACCGCAACTCCCGATGAGTGATTGTTAATTAGGAATAAGGAGACGTCAAGTACTCGCGATGAACAGGCCGGAACCGCATCGCGAACCTGATGGATGGCCTTCCAGGAGAGGGAAGAACCTGTTAGCTCGAGTCAGACCTCTGCTGACGAGGAACAACGAACGGTTTGCGGCGGCGTTCCGGAGCCACAATGATTCTTTCCCCGGTCCGGTTCACTTCGAGAGAGGAAAGCCGGATGCGAACCCACGGATCAAAAGTGATGCAGCCATCAAGCACGCGGTCAAGAATGTCCTTAAGTTCGGCATCTTCGAGTTGGACGTGCAGGTATGACAGCACGGGTAACTTCTCCAGTTTCACGAGTGGAGGCAGCGCCACGGTCTTTGAAACTCAGCCCAGGTTTTATCAGGGCGGTCGGATCAGGCAACGGCTCCGCTCTGGGCTGTTCCCAGCAGTTCTTCAAGCGTGTGTAGAAGTTCCTCGATTGGGGCCAGTTTGGTTATGAATTTGTTGCCGGCCGAAGCTCCGCGGGGGGTCTCCCACGCGCCCGAATAAACAACAACAGGCACATTGGGGTTGATCCGCTTTATCTCTTCGGCGAGCGAGCACCCTCCCTGAGCCGGCACAATGTTTTCGGTCAGCACCATATCAACATGAACGGCGCGGATGATAGCAAGCGCCTCCTGCGCATCGCCGGCCAAAAGAACCTGGTAGCCCGCCCTCTCCAAAACCGATCGAAGAAGATGGAACTCGGCCTCGGTCGCCGTATCGTCGATGCACAAAACCATGGCTCGTGGCGCTTCAGGCATCGGTAAGATCCTGAATAAAGGTATTCTGTCTTCCTTCCTCCTTAAGATAGCGTCAACAACCGCCGGGGTTGTCACCAAACGTGACATTCTGCTGTGCTCTGGCCGGAGCTGCCCTGACCCGGTGCAAAGCACTTCATCACCGAACGTTGTTACATCTAAGCCCTTATAAAGAGGAAGGATGCATGAAGAAGGACAACGCGAAGCGTGAGACCACGGGGCCGAGCCGGAACGCGCCGGCGAAATTGAAGAGACTCAATGTCCTGGTGGAAAGCTTGTGTGGGATTTATACGAGGGTTGCGCGGCGGCTCGGTGTGGACCGCAGCTTTGTCAGCAGGGTGGCGCGAGGCGAGAGAAAGTCGGCGGCAGTGGAAGGCGAACTGCTGGCCGAGTATGAACGCGTGGACAGCCGCTGAATCCCGACGGGTCGCCCCGGAGCGGTAAGGTTGTGAACGGCTACTTGTCGTAATGCAGCAGCGAGAAGACCTCAGTGCCTTCAAACTTCTTGCGGCCGTTGAGGAAATCGAGCTCTACGACGAAGCCGAGCCCGGCGATTTCCGCGCCCAGTGACTTCGCAAGGTTAACGCAGGCGTTGGCGGTGCCCCCGGTGGCCAGAAGGTCGTCCACGATGATCACGCGCTGGCCGGGGCGGACGGCGTCGCGATGGACCTCCAGCGTGTCCAGGCCGTATTCGAGCTCGTAGCTCCACTTGACGGTTTCCGCGGGGAGCTTGCCCGGTTTGCGGATGGGAACGAAGCCGGCGTTGAGGCGATAGGCGAGCGCCGGGCCGAAGATGAAGCCGCGGGCCTCAATGGCGAGCACGCTATCGATCTTGGAGTTGAGGTAGTGCTCGGAAAGGGCGTCAATGAGCGTGGCGAAGCCGACCCTGTCCTTGAGCAGCGTGGTGATGTCATAAAACAGGATGCCGCGTTTGGGAAAATCCGGGACTTCGCGGATCAGTTTCTTGAGGTGCTCGCAGTTATGCGGCATTTACCATGCTCCTTCAATGCGAAAAGTGTCGAGGCCGGCGACGGGCTCGGCCGGAAGTTCTTTTACTTCGTCAACGCGGGCGGCGCGCGGGCCCTGTTGCAGGCGGGTATGCAGAGCTTGCAATTGCTCGCCCGTGCCCATGGCCAGGAGTTCAACCGTGCCGTCGAGGTTGTTGCGCACCCAGCCGGCCAGGCCGAGCTTGCGCGCTTCATTGTCGACGAACCAGCGGAAGCCGACGCCCTGGACCCGGCCGCGCACGATGTATCGTTTGGCAATCATCGGTTGCGCTATGCGCGCGAAAGGTACGCGCCTTCCGCGGTATCGACTTTGATCTTTTCGCCTTCGTTGATGAAAGGTGGCACCTGCACGATCAGCCCCGTTTCCGTTTTGGCCGGCTTGGTGACGCTGGACGCGGTGGCCGACTTGAGGCCGGGTTCGGTTTCCACCACGGTGAGCACAACGGTCTGGGGCAGTTCGATGCCGACGGCCTTGCCATCGTAGAACTCGACCTTGATCTGCAGGTTGGGCGTGAGGTAATCCACGGCGTCGCCCAGGGTATCGCGGCGCAGATGGGTCTGCTCGTAGTTCTCGGTGTTCATGAAGTAGAAATCGTCGCCGTCCTGGTAGAGGAATTCCATGGCAACTTCGTCCACATTGATCTTTTCAATGGGATCGGCGGAGCGGAAACGGTGCTCAAACATTGCGCCGGTGCGGATGTTGCGCAGCTTGGCCTGAATGAAGGCGCGCAGGTTGCCGGGCGTGCGGTGCTCCACGCTGAAGACGAGATGAAGGTCGTTGTTGTGCTTGATAATCATCCCCGGACGCATCTGTGTCGCTGGAATCGCCATGGGTGAACTCTTCTCCTAAGCTAGTGATCTTGTTTGTCTGGCGCGTCTGTCTGTTAGTCAAAATTGGGGAGACCGCCAACAGACACCGCAGCCCTCGATGCCGAAATCGCGCGATCACCTGGTTGCGGCAGGGCGCGGTTCCGGTCAGAAAAGGCCGGCAGGACGAACTGGAAATTTTAACCCATTCGCCGCCTGCTTCGCACCTTGAGCGAGCGCTGCGGCTGAACCGCATTTTTAATTGCAGCGTGCTCTCAGTGGGGACAACGTTCGCGCGGCGCTTCTTTTCTAACAAGCCGTCCGCGATTTTTTAAGGAGGCAGTCATGAACGAATACGAACGTTATGGAGATTACGCGGAGCAAAAACAGGAAAGAGAAGGATCGGGAGCCGGCGCCGGCACGGTCATCACGTTCCTGCTGATCGGGGCGGGAATAGGGGCCGCGCTGGCGTTGCTGTTTACGCCGAAAAGCGGAGACGAACTGCGTGGCGCGATTGGCCGCGGCTACCGGAAAACCGTGGACGGTGTGAGCCGGCGCACGCGCGAACTGCGCGACCGTGGCAGCAACCTGCTCGGGTTCGAGCGCTCGAGCGAAGTCGAGAAACAGTACGGGCAAGGCTGACTCTGACCGTCAGAGATTTGCGAGTCCGGCGCGCGCAAGTGCTATGAGCCGGCTCGCAATCTTTTAAGAGTATTGACCGCTTTTATTTCCAGCTAATTAGCGGTGTTTCCTCAATCCCCCTTCCTTTCTCGCTGATGCCGTCAGCCGGCATGGCGGATACGCCACTTGCCAAATCCAGCTCACCCTTGACTTGCCGTGAAAATCCGCAATAATAACTTACCGTTGTAACCCCGGATTAAGGCCAGGAGAAAGCGCTTCAACAGCTCCCCCCGATTACGAACGGCTGTTCTGCCGGCCCAGTGCGGTGCTGCACGGTTCTAAATAAGGCAAAGTCTGAGTTCCCAAAAAAAAGGAAACTGGAGAAGCAGCATGCATCACGTTCGGGAGAATGCCTGCCTTGAAGCCAACAAGTCTGTTTTGAGCCGCCTTTTCCGCATCAGCGCTCTGACTTTGAGTCTTTTGGTTCTGTTGCCGAGCCTGGGCTACTGCCAGAGCTCAAACTCGCCTGCTGCTGCCCTGGCCGCCGCTCCGCAGTCGCAACCCACCGTGCACATCATGCATGTCGTTCCTTTTGGGGCGCCGCTGCAGGGAGCAGCAACGATTACCGGCTCAGTCCTGTACTGGAGCGGTCCGGTGATCTCGAATGCGCAGCTCGTAGTGGTCTATTGGGGAGCAAACGTAAGCGCGGTGGTCAAGCCGTCCATTGAACCGTTCTATCAGGACGTGACGAATACCACCTACTTTGATCTGTTCAATGAGTACAGCACGGTTGGGCTCACAGGAAGCGGCGGTGTAGCGGGCAGCAATCAGACCATCGGCCGGGGGACGTATGGCGGAGCCTTCCAGATCACGCCTGTAAAATGCGATGGGACTGCCGCGAGTTGCGCGCTCACGGACGCGGACATCCAGACCGAATTGCTGGCGCAAGTGAATGCTGCCCACCTGCCGGCTCCCACAGTGGATGTGCAGGGCAACGTCAATACCCTTTACATGGTCTATTTCCCGCCGGGCGTAAGCATCTCCATTTCCGGTTTGAACAGCTGCCAGGCCGGCGGATTTTGCGCGTATCACTCCAACACTTCGCTTAACAATATTGTCAACAGCAAGACCCTGCTCTACGGCGTAATGCCGGATTTCGGAACTGGAAGCGGTTGCGACGTGGGATGCGGGGCAGGAACGCAGTTCCAGAACGTCACTTCGGCTTCAAGCCACGAAATGGGCGAGGCGGTGACCGACCCGGACGTAGGTACCGCGACCGCCTTTGCCCCGCCGCTCGCCTGGAATGACAATACCAACGGCGAGATTGGCGACGTTTGCAACCAGAACGTGGCCCTGATCACCGTGGGCGCGAATACCTACACCGTGCAGAAACAGTGGTCAGATCTGCAGGCTGTATGCGCCAGCGCGCCGGCAAAGCTGTCTCTCAGCGCTCCTGCTTCGGCCAACTCGGGAACAGCAGTGAACGTTACCGTGACGGCGCAGAACAGTTCCGGGACGGCTACCTTGACCGGATATACGGGGACCATCCATTTCACCAGCAGTGATTCGCTCGCCGTGCTGCCGGCCGACTTCACTTTCACCGGCGCTGACGCCGGCACGCACACCTTTTCCGCCACTCTGAACACAAGCGGCGCGCAGAGCATCACGGCGCAGGACACGCGTGCCGGAGTCGTGCTGGGCTCGGCGAATATCACTGTAGGCAGCGGCGCAGCCACGCATTTCAGCGTGACCGCTCCTGCCAGCGTGAACGCCGGAACATCACTGCAGGTGATCGTGACAGCTCTGGACGCGGCCAACAATACCGTCACGAGCTATGCGGGAACGGTCCATTTCACCAGCAGTGATACGGCTGCGGTTTTGCCGCCGAATTCAACACTTACGAATGGAACCGGAACATTTTCCGCAACCTTGAACACGGCGGGAACGCAAACCATCAGCGCCACTGACACAGTGACAGCATCCATTACCGGCTCAGCCAGCGTGAATGTCACCGTACCCGACCTGACCATCAGCAAGACGCACACGGGTAATTTCACCCAGGGCCAGACCGGTGCTGCGTATACGATTACCGTCAGCAACGTCGGACCTGCGCCAACAAGCGGCACGGTCAGTGTGGTTGATACGCTGCCCGCCGGGTTGATTATCCACCGCGGCGTGGGCTCGCTGCTTGGAACCGGCTGGACCTGCGACTCGCTTACGTTGACTTGCACTCGCGCGGACGCTCTTGCAGCGGGAGCGAGTTATCCCGCCATCACGCTTACAGTGGATGTGGATCCGAATGCGCCGGCTACCGTGACCAACTCTGTTTCTGTCTCCGGTGGCGGTGAAGCGAATACGGCCAATGACACGGCGACAGATCCCACCACCATCATTCAGGTGGCGGATCTCGCAATCGCCAAGTCTCATACCGGCAACTTTACTCAGGGCCAGACCGGTGCGCAATATACGCTTACGGCAAGCAACGTCGGCCCAGGGCCAACCAACGGAACGGTCACCGTCACGGACACGTTGCCTTCCGGTCTGACAGCCACGGCGATCAGTGGAACAGGCTGGACTTGCGTACTCGCTACATTGAGCTGCACTCGAAGCGACGTTCTGGCCGCAGGCGCTGCTTACCCGGCAATCACTCT
>JBLMYN010000486.1:0-6395 GCA_050258305.1 Actinomycetota bacterium | reverse complement strand
GTAAAGGCGCGCTTTCAGCTGCGAGGGCGCCTTCTCTCCCGCCCCCGATTGTTCGGCATGCGTCAGCATGCGCCGAAAGTTTTTGTCGGACTCATTGTCCGGCATGGTCCCAACTCCTTCTAAAGGATTCTCGAGCGCGGGCCAGCAATCTCTCAATTGCCTTTTCCGTCTTTCCGGTCAGTTGCGCGATCTCGCGAACGTTTCTGCCTTCCAGATACCGCCAAAACAGGGCCACGCTGTATGTTTCAGGCAGAGCGGCCATGGTGCGCCGGACCCGCTCGCCTGTTGAGTTTCGATCCAGCTCTTCGTCCAGCAGTGGAATCACCGCAACATCGGCGGCAGATCCATCTTCGCCCTCCGGCCATTCAGCCTCGCGCAGTCGTTTGCGATAGTAATCCTCGATTTTGTGGCGCGCGATCCCTAGAAGCCAGCCCTGCAGACTTGCATCTCCGCGAAAGTGGCCAAGCCCCTGCCATGCAGCAAGAAAAACCTCCTGCACAACGTCGTCCGCCAGTTCCAGCCGTGGCATCACGCGCCTGCGAACGTAGCCATAAAGAGAATCAACGTAGCGCGCAACGAATTCCGCCGTGGCCTTGCGGTCTTTCCGCAAGACGTCACTTATCAGCCTGAGTTCCTCAGACGCGGCCTCATCAGACTGTGTCAACGTTTGCGGCTGCTGCTTCACTGGATGAATGTACTGCGGTTACCCTTTCATAGTCGCACGAGAGGCAGTTTCCCCCCGCCGGGGGACGGCAGAGCTGAAAAATATACTTATCCGGCAGGAGCCGCCGCCAGGCGGCCGCAGAATCCTTTGCCAAGGCATTTTTTCGTGATCCCTTTTCTCTTCATGGTTTTAGCGGCCACAGGTCTGATGCTGGATCCGTCACTGCGCGCGCCGGGAGGCGACGATCACTTCAGAAGGTACGCCAAAGGAGACGACGGTGCTCTGGTGCTCAATGGACCAGTCTTGTGCCGACAGGAGGTCTCTCAGTTCGACCGGGCGGCAACCACCGAGCAGCGCCGGCTTCCATCGCCAGCAGCGCTCCCATGCCTTCGTGAAAATGCGTGAAAACAGAGACGGGCCGTGCGTCAGGCTGACCAGGCACAATTTGCCGCCGTCGCCCAGGATACGGTGCGCTTCTGCAAGCACGACCGATGCATAGGCGGGAGACAGGAGGTCGAAGACATAATTTGATACGAAATGGTCGAAACTCGCGTCCGCCTCTTGCAGGTGAGGCGAACCATCGCTCAGGCGAACGCCGGCCCGCCCGGCCCACGGTTTGAGTCGCGAGGTGGCGAGGCGGATCATCCTGGGACTCACATCCAGTCCGGCGTAGCGGCAATCCGCAGGCAGGCACGTTTTGAGCAGGCGCGCGGCAAAGGCGCCAGTGCCGCAGCCAAACTCAAAGACGGACCTGGAAGAGGTGAACGTGCCAAAGCGCACAACTTCCTGAAGGGCGCGGCTCTCGTAGATGGCCTGCCAGTCCTGAAACCGCCCGATCCGGTTGTAGACACCGCGGGCCTGCTCAGGCGTGAGATATCGTGCGTTGGATTCAGCGTCCACCACAGATCAGTTTAAAGCTTGCAAGGCGCGATCGTGGACCGCAAACCTCCGCCATGTTCGCAGAGAAAGACAAAGGCACCCTGAACAGGATGCCTCTGTGCGACTGCCGGCAGGCTTCTATTTGGGCGAGCTATCGTCCTTGCCCGGGCCGTGGTGGGGGCCCTGGTGATCGTGCATTCCCATTCCCCTGCCCTTGCCGTGCATGTCCTGCATCATCTGCGCGAGCTCTTTCTTCTGCGCGTCGTTGAGAATCGGGTCGATCTTCGCATGCGCGGCGTCCATGGACGCTTTCATCTTTTCGTGTCTCTGTTCCGGCGAAAGCGACTGGTCTTTCATGATCGCGTCCCGGTCCTGCAGGTGCTGTTCAAGGATGGGGCGGATCTTGGCTTTCTGATCGTCGGTGAGGTTGAGTTTTTGCGAGAGCATCTGCAGGTGCTCGTCAACGTTCATCATGCCATGGCCGTGGCCCATGCCCTGACCCTGGCCCATGCCCATATGATGATGGTGTTCATCAGTCTGCGTGGGTTGGCTCTGCTGTGCCCACAGCCCAACCGCCAGCATGCAAACTGCAAACAAAATCACTTGCCTGATCTGCTTCATTTCGAGCGCTCCTTGTCTTTATCTTTCCTTTGATTTTTTTCGACTGTAATTGATCGACGCGGGGAAAGCCGTACCGATTCGCTGTAATGAGAATATATCCTGCCGCCGCATTGCCGCGAAAGCCCGTGCAAATCATGGGCGAGTCAGGCCGGATACAAAGCGGCGGGTGGCACGGTCCTCTTCGGGGACAATCCGTGCTTCACAGGATCGAAATAGCGCCCCTGATGAGCTCAACCGAGACCTGCGGGTCGGCCACTTCCACGATCAGCTCGTTGTAACGCTCGTCGCGCAGTTCAATGACGATGGTCTTGTCCGGATTGTGAACGTCCCAGAAGACTCGTTGTCCATGCTGGTAGAAGGTACCGGCGGTGATCACGCCGGGAATGTTCGTGCCCGGCATCCGTATGCCGTGGTACCAGCCATGAGCAACGCTCGGGTCTGCCCGGACGCCCGCAATGTGTTGCAAAGGGATTTCCAGCGAGCTCTTGAGCGCCCACAGCTTGTCCGCGCCGCGGACGTGCAGGATCAGTTTGTTCTCTGCAAGGGATAGATCAACCATGACGTACTCCGTTCAGAGCCGGATTTTCTTTTTACTCCTGAACTATATATACTGCCCGCTGCGTTTGAATTTTTGATTTGAGCGCATGAGGGTCAGTAGACTTTTGAGGTAAACCATGACAAAAAGAAATCCTAATACTTCCGTCGTAACACCTTCTGCGGAACAGGACGCTATTCTTGCGACAAATCGTCAAATAACCACCTCGATCCTGGAAGAACATCCAACGCCAGCCGCGATGGGCGCGGAAGCTCCACCGTCGTCTGTATCTCTTGAGCTGAGCGCGTCCGGGCCGTTCGGGACTTATTAAAAGTTTTAGCGGGTCTTCACATTCAGCAATGGTACTCTTGCTCGCCGGCGGCGAGAATGATCCAAACCTCGTCGCCCTGAAAAGCGCTGCGAACAGGGCAGGGGTTGAGTGTGTGGAATTGCGCATCTCTGCCGCGCAAAGCCCGGCATTTTGCTGGAATCCGCAAGAGCGTGCTCCGCGCCTCTTCGGACGGGAACTCAACCCCGGCGCAGCTTTCATCCGCTACGATGTCTTCGCCGGCATGGCGGATCCGCGTCCCGAGGTGAACTCGCGGGCGCTTGCCTGGTACCAAACCGTGATGGGCTGGCTCTTATCTGCACCGCGTATTCGCATCTTCAACCGCGATGTTTCGCAGATTGCCGCGAATAAACCGGCCAGCCTGATCCTTGCCCGTGAGGCCGGGCTTCAGATACCTGCAACCGTCGTTACCAACGAAGTGGAGAATTTCAGCGCCGGGAAATTAGATTCTCTGGTGGCTAAACCCGTGGCGGGTGGCGATTATTGTTATCCGCTCGCCGACGCTGTAGGCAAGGCTGAACTTCGCGGCGGACTGGCAGCTGTGCCGGCAATCGTCCAGAACCGGCTGGTTCCACCGGAGGTGCGCATCTACGTGGTTGGCCAATCTGCATTTGCCTTTGAAGTGCGCAGCAGTTCGCTGGATTATCGAGTGAATCAGGATGCGGAACTGATCCTGCTGCCGAAAGTTCCACAGGAGGTATCCATGCTCCGTAAGCTGATGTCGCGCCTGCGTGTCGACTTCGGGGCCGCGGATTTCAAGACTGATCGCGATACCGGGCAACTACTCTTCCTGGAATTGAATACTTCGCCCATGTTCGCTCGCTTTGATGAGGCCAGCGAAGGAAGGCTGTGTGCGGCCATGGTACGTGAGTTGGCTGAGTTTAGCAGTCCAGACGTAAGTACCTGGAAATAACCGCGCGCATCGCCTTCTTAGCCCAAAGGCGAGGAGTGCAACCTCGCCGCTCAAACATAAGGCTAGAATTTTTCCGGACAATTTTCTTCGCGCTGTGTTGCAAAGGGATTTCCAGCGAGTTCTTGAGCGCCCACAGCTTGTCAGCGCCGCGAAGGTGCAGAATCAGTTTGTTGTCTGCAATGGATAGATCAACCAGGGCTTGGCTCCGTTATTACTCGGTCTGCGGTGAGGCGAACTGCGAAAACTATGATGGACCGTTCGGCCTGATGGTGCAATACATGCAACCCTGTTGCCCCCGGAACCTCCGCGTAAGACTGAACCGAGGCGAGTGAATCTGGCCAGTCCTGGGTCACAATTCGCCATTTTACTCCTGCAAGTTGCGGCCAGGCAGGCGAGGAGTCAGAGACGATTCCAATCCAGAGGGCGCTCAGGCCCGCGGTCGCAGCGAATTCATCTACAAGAGCCAGGCACCTTGCACCTGTCGATGAGGAGCTTTCACTCGATCATCTTGCTGCCTGGTGCAGCCCGATTCGCGAGGATGGGGATTCATGGGTATTCTTGGCGGCAACGCCTGTTTACCCGCTAAAATAGCTCTACTCGCAACATGTCTTTCTGCAGCAAATGCGGCGCGTCACTGACGCACACAGCACAGTTCTGTTCGCAGTGTGGGAGCAGGGCAGTGCCTTTGCCGCTGATGGAGACTTCGCCGTTAATAGAAACGGACGCGGCCCCGGCATCCGCCGCACCAGGTGTGGCGGCCACGGAACGTTTTGCTCCCGGGTCTGTGCTCGCCGACCGTTATCGCATTGTCGCTGCCCTTGGACGTGGCGGTATGGGAGAGGTTTACCGCGCGGATGACCTGAAGCTGGGGAATACGGTGGCGCTGAAGTTTCTGCCCCGAGCGTTTGCCGAAAATCATCGCCTGCTCGAGTATTTTCGTGCCGAGGTGCGCAACGGGCGCCAGGTATCGCACCCAAACGTCTGCCGTATTTACGACATTGGTGAATTCGACGGGCTGACGTTCCTCACGATGGAGTACATCGATGGGGAGGACCTGGCGTCGCTGCTGCGACGCATAGGGCGGCTGCCGGCGGACAAGGCGCTGGAGATCACGCATCAGCTGTGCGCCGGGCTTGCCGCCGCGCACGATGTCGGGTTGGTGCACCGTGATCTGAAGCCCGCCAACATCATGCTGGACGGTCGGGGTCACGCGCGGATCACCGATTTTGGACTGGCGGTTGCGCTCAGCGATTCCGCTGGCCGGCAAGAGTCGGCAGGCACGCCTGCGTACATGGCTCCCGAGCAGCGCGCCGGAGCATCCGCCACCGTCAAGAGTGACATTTATTCGCTCGGCCTGGTGCTGTTTGAAATCTTCACCGGCAAGCAGGCATTCGACGAGGGTAATCTCGCCGCCTGGCGGACCAGCACAAGTAGCGCGCGAATTGCTGCAGAGCAACGCCGGGCATCCGGGACGAGTTCGGTGTCCTCATCATCGTCGGCTGACGTCGATCCGGCCGTCAAGCGGGCGATTCTTCGGTGCCTGGAGCGCGACCCGGCACAGCGCCCCGCTACCGCGCTCGAAGTATCCGCCATGCTTCCGGGGGGCGACCCGCTCGCAGCAGCCGTGGCTGCCGGAGAAACGCCTTCTCCCGATGTTGTTGCTGCTGCCGGTCAGGAAATCGCTATCTCCGTGCAAGGCGCCGTGCTTCTCCTGTTTGCCATCATCGTCATGGCTGTGCTGCTGGTACCGCTCGCCCGCCGGGGAACATTCATCGGGCTTGCTCCTTCCGTGAGTCCGCGCGAAGTTCTTGAAGCCCGTGCCGATACGATCGCGAAGCAGGCTGGGGTTGCGGCCCGCGCCGCAGATTCCTACGGCGAGTTTTCTGCCGCGATCAGTTACGCAAAATGGCGGTCTGACCGGGATCCATACTGGTATAAACAGTTGGACAGCGCCGTCCCCGACGTGTACCGATTCACTTACCGAACCAGCCCGGAATGGTTGTTCGCCTTCAATTCATTCGATAATCCGGATCTGGACGATCCGCCAATGACGGTCCCCGGGATGACGGCGACCGTTCTCGACGGAAGCGGAAGATTGATGTTGTTCCGCGAGGTGCCTCCGGCTTCGGATCGCGAGCTGCCGAAGTCGAGCCAGACTGACTGGGCCGGCTTGTTCCAGGCGGGAGGCTGGGATTTCGGCAATTTCAAAACCTCCGAGCCGCACGATCTACCGAACCTGGCCTTCGACTCAAGGTCAGCGTGGGACGGTGTGGTGGGCGGTGTTCCTCTTCACGTCGAAGGCGCTTCGCTTCGCGGTAAGCCCGTAGCGTTCACCGTTTCCGGGCCATGGGTCGGCAAGAACGCGGGTTTCGGCGGCAGTTCGATTGCCAGCCAGATCGCATTCGACGTTCTGATCTTCCTTGTCCTGCCCATC
>JBLMYN010000485.1:0-2686 GCA_050258305.1 Actinomycetota bacterium | reverse complement strand
CAGCACGACGCGGAAACAGGAACGCGCGAACCCTTCAGTCGGGCTACAATCAGAAGCGTGGCATTTTGCAGCCCTGGAGTCACGTGAGCGGACTGAACCAAAAGGAATTTGAAAAACTGGCGCTGCCGCTGCTGGATCCTCTGTACAACTTCGCGCGCTGGATGTGCAGCGACGCGGATGAAGCCAGGGATCTGGTACAGGAGACGTTTGCCAAGGCGCTTAAAGCTCTCGGGAGTTTCCAGCAAGGCACGAACTTCCGGGCCTGGATGTTCAAGATCCTGCGCAATACGTTTTTGACCAGCCGGACCGGCCTGGAACGCCGCAATACCGTGCAGGAGAGCGAGGAAGGATTCGCCGATTCCGTTGTGACTCATGAGACACCTGAATTAGCCCTGGTGCGGCGCGCCGATGCTGATCTGGTGCAGCAGGGAATTGCGGCTCTGCCCGCGGGCTTCCAGGAAGTGCTGATCCTGGCGGATCTGGAAGAATTGAAATATCAGGAGATCGCCGATGCCCTGGGCATTCCCATGGGAACGGTCATGTCCCGGCTGGCGCGGGCAAGACAGCTTCTGCGCCGGCACATTGCGACGGCGCTCGGCGAAAAGAACGACGGAAGGAAAGCAGACGGAAAGACAAAAGTTGGTGCGAAACCATGAGTTGCGAGTGGCAGGACAAAATCAGCCTGTTCGTGGACGACGAGTTGCAAGGTGCGGACCAGCAGCAGGTCTCTGCGCACCTCTCTGGTTGCGCTGAGTGTAAGGCTGCAGTCGCAGAGCAGCTCGCGCTGAAGAAAGCTGTACAGATGGCCGCGAACCGCCACGCCGCGCCGCCCGACCTGCATGCCGCCGTGTATCGCCAGCTCCACCCTCATGCCCGCGTGAGTTTCTGGTGGAAGTGGGGGATGTCTGCCGTTTGTCTTCTGCTCGTGGCAGCGCTTGGCTACTCCCTTTGGCCGCGGCCTTCCGGCAAAGATCCCCTGCTGGCTGAGCTGGTGGACCAGCATGTGATCGCGCTCTCCAGCCCCAACCCGGTGGATGTAATCAGCGAGGATCGCCACACGGTGAAGCCGTGGTTCCAGGGCAAGCTGCCTTTCACTTTCAATCTGCCGGAGCTCGCCGGATCCAACTACAAGCTGATGGGCGGGAAGGCCGTGTGGGTGCAGCAAAAGCCCGGAGCTGAACTGCTTTACCTGATCGGGCAGCACAAGATTTCTGTGTTCGTATTGCAGATGCCGGCGGAGAGAGTTTCCGGCACGCAATCAACATTCAATATCAAGAGCTGGAATAAGAACGGGCTGCGCTTCTATCTGGTGACCGATGCCAGTGATGCCGAGGCCGCTCAACTGATTAGCATGTTTCAGGACGCAAACCGCTCCTGAAACTCAGCCTTTGCCTGTCGGCTTGACTGTTCCTTTGGGCATATAAGGAATGGTTCCCACCCTGGAAACGTAGCGGTCGGCGAGCTTCCACGTATTACCGTCCTTCTTCCACAAATCGACTACGTAGAATTCACCGCCGTCAGGCTTGCCCTTATATTTCGAGTCCTGGATTCGATCGTAGCTGACCACGGCTGCAGTCCCAAGGTCGGCCACGCCCATCTGGCGAATCACGAACTTCGCCAGCGCGAAGTCTTTGTTCATGACGGAGTCGATCCAGTCGGCGCAGTCCATCGCATCCGAGTCAGGCATGTTGATGGAGCAATCCTCCGTCAACATCGATTCGAGCGCCGCCTTGTCCTTGCTTTGCACTGCGTGAAGCATCTGCTTTTCCAGGCCGTCGAACATGGTGACCTGCTTGGTGGCTGTGATGATCCTTGGGGTGAGGCTGGGCTTCACCGGTTCCTGGGCGAGCGAGACAAGGGTTGTCATCAGGAAGGCGACACCACAAATCGAAAGCAGACGCATAGCAAACACTCTCCTTTGCACAGATATCTCGATTGTAATAAAAAGCCGTCCGGCGAGCCGGACGGCCGTGAGTTGCAAACTGGTTTAGAAGAACGGTCCGCCGAGGGTCTGGTCGCAACCGCCGCCGCGGCTGTTTTCCCATTCCATCTGCATCATCCAGTTGTGGCCGCCGAAGGTCTGGTTGAACTGGCTGCCATTGGCTGCAGTCTGCGTGGGACCAAAGCGGAAGTTGCACTTATCGGCGTCTTCGTTGCCGCTGGAGTCAAACCATGCGTTCAGGTCAGGATCGGTGATGGCTTCTTCGGTTTCGTGAGTGATGACGTTGACCATTCCGTCCGCGCCGCCCACGCCCGCCGACGGGCTGTTCGGGCCGGTGCTCTGGATTTCGCAACCGCTGGGGCACTGGTCAGTGTTGCCGATGAAGGCCCACTTGATATCGGCGCCGTTCAGCGTCTGGTGCGTGTGGAATCCGCAGAACTGCCGGCAGAATCCGCTCTCTTTCACGTTCGAGGAGCTCAGGAACAGATATACGCCGTTCGGATCCGTGGGCAGTGCGCCGCTGGTAAGCTGGGCGGAAATAGCGGCAGAGATCTTGCTGTTCCGCAGGCGCGTTCCCTGCGACCCGGTATCGAACACCTGGCTGGCGAGCTGCAGATTGCCGCTCACGTTTCCAGTCGTATCGCCGTAAGTGGTGTTAATTCTCTCATACCCGGAATTGCCCAGCGCGTTAGCGGCGAGGAAAGAGTCGATCAGGTTGACCGTAGCCTGCGTATTTGAGCCGGT
>JBLMYN010000484.1:0-8828 GCA_050258305.1 Actinomycetota bacterium | reverse complement strand
TGTTCGGCGGCTTTCTCCTGCGCCTGGCGGATGCCGTCAGCGAACTCTTCAGCCGTGAGCGATCCGATCTCTCCGTGTTTGGGGCACCTGAAGCGGACGCTGGTTCCTGCTGTCGCCATCTCCAGTTCGCTGCGGCAGTCGCTGCAAAGCATCAGCATGCGGAGCGTCTTACCGTCCTCCTTCAGCTTCATTGAAAACAGGATTTCCATATTTACGCCTCGAGCAGAAGAAAACGCCCGTATCCAGTCTACAACGGCAGATAGAAGCAGAGATGCGTCACACGGGACATGTACACTGCAGCGACCGAGCAGCACGCAGAGCCGAAGAGAGTCTCGGCCGGCATGGAGTTGATAAAAGGGAAGGAGAGAGATCGCCGGCTCTCTCCCATCCGAAATATTCAAGTCCGCTGGACGGCGGTTGCCACACCCACGGATGCGCTGGTGGCGACGGCGGTAGCCGCAGCGATGGCTGTTCCGGCCGCCGCGGCCGTAACTGGCACAAGCGCCGGCGGGAAAATGCAGGCCAGGCAGGAAATACAGGCCGCACACGCGACGCATGCCGCGCATGCCGCACACCCTGTACACCAGCACGATGCCTCAGTGAGAGGAGCCAGAGCCAGGTCCTGAGCCGCCGCGGAGGTAAGGGCGTTGGCGGTCTCTGCCGGAATCCGGATCTGGAAGGAATTGTCCAAAGGCCGGATGTTTACGTCAAGAGAGTGGTATTGGTCGAGCCCGACCGAGCCGGAGGCTTCGACCTTAATGCGGTCAGGAAAGCTGGTCGCCTGATCGATCTCGACGGTCAGTCTCGCGCTGTCGAATTTAGCGGCTGCAGCATTGGCGTCCTTCGCGGAAACCACGGCGGCGACCTCGTCCGGCGTGATATCGGAAACGAGCGCCACGGCGTGCGGCCGGCCGCTGTTGGCGATCTGGAATTTCCTGCCGCGCAATGCGGTCACGCCCACAAACGCGGCATGCGGAGGTCCGCCGAACAACTGCTCCTGAATGTCCACCGGCGTAGCCCCTTTGCGCCAGCCGGAACCGAAACGGATGTATTGCGTTGCGGAATCATAGTAGATGTCCATGTCACCGCTGCCGTTGGGGTTGCCCTGGTGGATCATGAGGTGGGCCTTTTTGGCTTTATGGTCAATCTCACAGCGCACGGTCGTCAGCGCGGCCGCCGGCGTCGCGGATGGGTCCTTGCTGTGGGCGCGCACGACGAATGTGGAAGTGAACGCAATTTTCGGCGCATTGCTCAGCGCGGCCTGCGCTTTGTCGAGCAATTCGAAGGGAGTGGCCTTCTTGTCCGCCATAACGATGCCTCCTTTTCAATTTGTTTCTGGATCTGGTTTCATGAGTCCTGTTACCTGGAATTATCCGGCGTTCAGGATTCAATGCTGACGCGGTATCAGGCCGGCTATCCTTCCTGAAGGTGCAAGGCCACGCCCACTGAAGTGGATACCGCTACCGTGGTGGCTGCCCCGATGGCCGCCGCCGCGCTGGTTGCGGTTACCGGCGCAAGCGCCGGAGGGAAGATGCACGCGAGGCATCCCAGGCAGGCCAGGCACGCTACACATGCCGCGCACGCCGCGCAGCCGGTGCACGAGCAGGCTGCTGCCGCATTTCCACTTTTCAAATTCAGTTCTTCTGGCACGGTGTTATCTCCTTTCCCGTATGGCTCGTACGGACTCTGTTGGTTCGGTTATCCGGGAATTGCCTTTACCGGGCTGCCGGGCAATTGCCAGGCGCCGCAGTCAGGCTGATAGGAGCAGCCGCGCTCGGGATCCATGTATCTGCAGCACGAACAGCAGTACCGGAACTCGCAGCGGCTGCATTTGCGGTTGAGGTCAACCTTATCGATGGGCACATTCCAGTAGTGTTCCATGAGCACTTTCACGGCAACCCCGAGGCCATCCTTGCGGACGTTCGCCAGAGCGGCGTCTTTGTGGCCGAAGCACGGGAAGGCCGCCCCGTCATGAGCGATATAGATTTTGCCGTTCAAACAGCTCTCGGTCTGCTTGCGCGCGAAGAAGCGGTCAAAATCCGTTTGCAGCAGGTGCTCCTGGGTTAAACAAGGCTGGTTCGGGCTGACATTTTGAACTTTCCACCCTTCAGCGACAAAGCCGGCGAGGGCCGACGGCGCCACGCCCATGTTCAGAAGCGTGACGTAACGACGGCCCGAAAAATTGGCGGCTATGACCGGGAGATCGTCTTCACGCGTGAGCAGAATGGAGAACCCCACGTCGGGAAAGCTGTCGGGTGGCCGCAGCAATCCGCTGGTATGCACCTGGACTGCGGCGCCGAGCGCTGCAGCGTGGAGCACCAGCTCAGCAAGACCCGGGAAGAGAAAGGCTTCGCCGCCGGTGAAGATGATGAAGCGGGTTCCGAAACCGCGCAATTCAGCAATCACTTCGCGCCATACTTCAAGGGACAGCGGCGCGCGGCCGTTTTGCGGAAATACCGTACAAATGGGGCAGAATGCCGACCGGCAGGAAGGGCAGCCGCGACTGCATTCGTTGATGAGTTGCAGAACCGCCGTCCCGATGTAAGGCGTCTCCTTCCACAGCCTCTTCTCGCGGAACACGTTGAACGTTCGCAACTTGTCAATGAACGGAGGATGGTCTGAAAAGAAGCCCCATTTTCGCTGCTCAAGCTGCTGGAAAACGGCAAGAGTTTCGTCCACCGGCAGGTTGGTTTCGCTGCGCACCAGCGCTTCAGTGCTGTCGGGGTCGATCCACAGGGCTTCGCCGGTGTAAAGGTTCTGCACCACGGAACGCTTTGCGCCGACCGTGAGGAAACACTCGGGATTCAGACGAAAATATCTGTTATTCAACAAAGTAGCCCACTCTTTCCAGAATTTCCCGATGGTAGGCGATGGTTATGTCATCCAGAAGCTCCGGACGGAATTCAGCGATGTCGACGTACCGAACCAGCGATTCGCGAACGGCCAGCCGCGTCTGCTCACACATTTCATCCGAGATTTGGAATGCGCCGTCGGCCGCGGCGGTCGCGAAGCAGCGGGTGCAGAAGCGGGTGACCGGACACCCCGCGCACTTCCGGCACACGGCCGCGTTGTATGCGGCGATCATTTTTGCGATGCGGTCGTAGTCAAGACCCTCGAGCACGGTACCGATGGGAAATTTCCCGTTGATGCGTTCGCAGGTGTGGATTGTGCCGTCAGGCATCACACACAGCTTTTCACCGGGAACACAGGTGGCGGTGTAGGGGAGGAAGTCCGGGCGGCGTTCGCGCGTGACCGGATGAAAAGCAAATTGCGCGAAAGATACACCTATATAAGTGAACAGGAACGAGTCTTTCGCAATTGTGTTTTGGCGTGCCGCCTCGGCGTAGATTTTGTGAAAGGCCTCATAGCGTTCAAGGAAGCAACGCTTATCGTCATCTGTAAACTGTGCATAGTAAGTGGTATTGCCGGCATCAATTTGTGAGATATTTACTACAAAGAGCTTCTCAGCATCAAAGAAGCTCCGCAACACATTCATATCAGTCCGGTAGTCATAACAGGCGCTGATGCCCAGCCTCTGGAATGCCGGATGGCGCTCCCGGAATCGGTGAAGGTTCCTGAAAACGGTATCAAAGCTGCCCCTGCCATTGGGCTGTACGCGATTTCGATCGTGACTCTGTTTATCGCCATCCAGGCTCACAATGACGGAGAAGTCATTTTCAACCAGAAAGTCGCCCACCTCGTCTCCCAGCAGCATGCCATTTGTGGTGATGGTGAACATCGTCTCGGGAAACTCGGCGGCATAGTGTTCCTTGAAATACTGAACGGCCGCTCGAATGGTATCGAAGGCCATCAGAGGCTCGCCCCCGTAAAAGCCTACAAATGGGCGGGAAGTAGGATTTCTGCGCCGTACCTTGCGATGGTTCTCGAAGAAGAGGTCGAGGGCGGCGAACGCAGTTGGACGGTCCATTTTGACGCTTCGATAGCCGCGATTGAATGGATAATGTTCGCTGTAGACGCAGTACTTGCAGCGCAAGTTGCATTGCTCGGTGACTTCGAGAATCAGGTGCCGAAAGCCATAACCCTCATTCAAGTGATAATCCCGTACAGTTTCGCCATCGACGCGGTCTGGAGGCGGCAGCCGTCCGCCCAGAGGAGCGCAAGCGAGCCTGCCTTCGTAAGGCGCGCGATCCTCCGGTCCGGCTGAACCCGGAAATATGATCCCGGTATCGTCATCATAGAAATAGTCGTTGCCTTGAGAGCTTTGAAAAGGAATTCCGCGCATAGACTTGTCTCGCGCAATAAGAAATCGTACACGCCAACGATAATGTGAGAGCCAGCGAGATACGTATGACGTGGATCACGGCTAGTTGTGATCTTGCACTGCAGGCACGGCGGATTAGTTGACCACCAGCGCCTGAGTGCGGAAGCCGATGAGCTCCTGGCTAGTGCTGGAAGAAACCCTCTATGTTCCAGATAAGTCCCGCGCTCAGAGGGAAACATGATCTCGCAACAAAGACATTCATACTGATTAAAGAGGTCTCATCGTCGCTGCAACCATGTCCACGCAGCTTCGCTGCAGGCGGCACAGGACGAGCCAGTCCTGCGAACGGTCTTCACGCCGGCTTAAACCCCCAAGCTGAAAAATGGCGCCATCGTGGCTGGGGATCTTCTGGTTACCTCCGCAACGCCCGGCTACGCCATGAAGGGCACGGACCGCGGCCGCATGATGGGCGCGGTGCTGGGTAAGGCGCTTGAGCCGCTGCCATCAGGGAAGGACGTCATCCAGGTTCTGGTCACCTTGCAATCGGCGGATTGGGCGCTCGGCTGAGAACAAAAATTGGGACCAGACGAACCATTTTCTCCGTTTCAGGCCGCGTGCCCAACGCCTCACCGCTATGCAATTTGCGGGCTCTTGCGCCGCTGCACCGCTGCTTTTCTGCGCTTCGACATTACTTTTGTGATCTAGGGCGTTTGCCGGAGACCATCTAGAATCCGCCGAGTAGACAAGACCAAAAGTACACCTTTCGCGCGACCGAGCGACCGAGCGACGATCTGAAGGAATGTGTCCGCGGGGGAATGCAGACAGAGAGGCTTAGCATGTGGAACCAGAACACGCAGCAGGGCACGGCGGCGCAGCCGGTGCTGAGACCAAACGGACAGAACAGTTCAACGCCAACCACCCAGCCATCATCGCCCCAGGAGACCAGCAACGGAGCGGCAACAACGGCAAGGATCGGGAAATCGCTGGTGATCAAGGGTGAAGTTACTGGTTCTGAATCGGTCTACATTGACGGAAAGGTTGAGGGGGCAGTCAATCTCCCGGGAAACCGCGTAACCGTGGGGCCGGAGGGAGAAGTCTCCGCCAATATCCAGGCGCGTGAAGTGGTTGTGCAGGGCACGGTCAACGGCAATGTGACGGTCAGCGACCGCGTTGAAGTCCGCAGCGAGGGATCGCTCACTGGAGACGTGGTTGCAGAGCGCATCAACGTCGCCGATGGCGCCTTCTTCAAGGGCAAGATTGACATCCGGAGGCCTGGGCAGCGCGCAGAGGCGCCGAACCAGAACTGGAACAACCAGGAGCGCGAACTGGCGACTGCAGGAGCCGATTCGTCCTACCAGAGAACATAAGCACTAGTTCGGCCCGGCCGGCATAGGCCGGCCAGGGCAGCTTCCCGGCTTGAAGTCACTCTTCCCGCAGCGCCACTGTGGGTTGCAGATGGGCCGCACGGCGCGCGGGCAGGAGACTGGCGGCAATCGCGACAGCAGAGAGACCAAGCGCAGCCGCAGCCATGATCGCGGGATCATAGGGCTTCAGATCGTAGAGCAGTGCGGCAGCTTCTTTTCCGGCGGCCAGCGTCAGGAGCGCACCTGCAAAGATGCCGAACAGCAGCAGAACCGCTGCTTCCCGAACGACCATGGCGAGAATGCGAGCAGGGGTTGCGCCCAGCGCCATGCGGATGCCGATCTCGTTGGTGCGGCGTACTACCAGATAGGCAATCACGCCGTAAAGGCCAATGGTTGCGAGCAGCGCTGCAAGTGCGCCAAAAAAGCCGCTGAGCGTGGCCAGCAGGCGCTCACGGAGCAGGCGGTCTTTCAGTTGCTGATTGAGGACGCGAAAATCAACCACGACCGCGGGGCTGGCGCCGGCTGCCGCGCCGCGCAAGGATTCGAGCAGCGGCTGAAGGCCCAGACTGGAGCGCACGATCACTTCGATGCCCGTGTCCCGGCGGCTGCTCTGCCCGAGCGGATAGAACGCAAGGGGCTCAAAATCCTCGCGCAAATAGGCGTACTTGATGTCCTTTACCAGCCCCACCACCTGATACTCAGGCTGGGCCTCGCCGCGATAGACATCGACCTTGAAGGTCCTGCCAATGGGATTCTCAGTGCCGAAGATCTTGCGCGCGAACTGCTGGCTTACGATGGCCACCTTGGGCGAGCCCGGCGTATCGCGATCGTTAAAATCGCGGCCAGCCAGCAGCGGCGCGCCCAGGGTACGGAAGTATCCCGGGCTCACGTTGTTCATGTTCACGTTGCTGTCTTTCTTCTTGCCGTCCACAACCACGTAATCATTCCAGCCGCCGCCACTGAGAGGGGCGACAAATGCCTCTGCGGCGTAATCAACTCCCGGCAGAGCGCGCACGCGCTCGAGCAGGCGCGTTGCGAAGGGAACACGGTCTGCAGCAGGGAGCTTGAGCGCGGAAAAATCCGCGTCCATGATGAGGATGCCATCGCGTTGAAATCCGGCGTCGATCGCCAGGATCTTGCGCAAGCTGCCGGCAAACAGCATGGCGCTGACCACCAGAACCAGCGATAAGGCCACCTGCAACACAACCAGGGAGCGGCGCAGGCTGAAGCGTTCCCGCGCCGTGGTGAGACCACGTCCGGCCAGGCTCATGATGCGGGCCGGAGGCGCACTGGTGGCTTTCCATGCCGGTACCAGCCCGAACAGCAGGCAGGTTAGGACAGCCAGGGCCGTGGCGAAGCCGAGAACGCGCCAGTCAACGGCGAGCGCAATGAAGATGCGTGTTCCCCCGGGATCGCCGCTCAGATAGTGCACCAGGAAATGGCTGAGCTGCATTGCCAGTCCTATGCCCAGCAGAGCGCCGGCGGCGGACAGCAGGAGGCTTTCGGTAAGGAGCTGGCGCAAAAGGCGTCCACGGGCCGCGCCCAGCGCAAGCCGTACCGCGATCTCCCGTTCACGCGCGGTGGACCGGGCAAGCATAAGGTTGGCCAGGTTGGCGCAGGCGATGAGCAGCACCAGCCCGGCAATTGTCAGCAGCACCCAGAGCGGCGTCTCGAACGTCCAACGCAGGTTGGAAAAGCCGTTAGCGCCGGGATAGGCGTTCAATTTCTCGGCCAGGTATTGCTTGATCTGCTCGCCCTGATAGACCGGCGGGAGGGTCTCCTGCATGGCCGCAGGCGAGATCGCGTTGAGTTGCGCAGCCGCCCGGTCCAGCGTCCATCCGGGGTTCAGCCGGCCCATAACGGCCAGCCACCAGGCGTGCCGCATATTGATCATGTTGTCTTCGCCATCGACCACCGGCTCGGAACAGATGGGAGCCGCGACATCAAAGGTGTGGCCGACATCGACACCGTAAAATGACGCGGGTGTTACACCGATGACAGGAAAGGGATGGCCGTCAAGACGGAGAGTTTTGTCCGTGACGGCAGGGTTGCCGCCAAATTCCCGCTGCCAGAACGCGTAGCTGATGACCACGCCGGGGGCGCCACAACCAGGATGGTCGTCGCCTGCGTGGAGCACGCGTCCGAGCACAGGCTGAATTCCCAGGACGTCAAAAAGCCCACCGCTGACCCACAGTCCCTGGGCATAGCGCACCTGCCCGCCGAGCGCAAGGTTGAAGCTTGTGTTGCCCCAGGCAAACACGCCGCTGAAGCCCTGCTGCCTGGCTCTGACCTGCTCCCATAGTGCGTTGGTCATGAACGGATAGCGGCCTTCAAAGTGTCCGGTGCGACGCAGGTTCGTGGGACGGATAACGGCCAGTTCCTGCGGATCTTTCACCGGCAGCGTGCGCATGCAGACCGCGTCAATGAGCTGGAAGATGGCGGTGTTGGCGCCGATGCCAAGCGCGAGAGAAAGCACGCAGATGGTGGTGAAACCGGGATTCAGGCGCAGCACGCGCAGGCCGTAGCGCACATCCTGGCGGAGCGCGGTCCAGAAACTTCCCGGGGCGGGTGCGCCCAGCGGGATGGGTGGGCTCCCGGCCTGCTCAACCGCCCGCAGTTCGCCGGCGAGATCACGCTGGTCGAGCTGCGCCGTGATGGTTGCCAGAGCTTCCTGTTCGGTGTTGCCGGCCGAGCACAGCGCCTCATAGCGTTCGCTCAGGTGCTCCGCCACCTCGTCCACAATCTCAGCTTCGCGTGCGGGAGAAATGCCGGAGTTGCGCAGGCGCTCGCGTACGAGTGCGTGGAAATCAGGCATGCTTCACTCCTGTAATGCGCTGCATGGCGGCGACAAACTGCAGCCAGGTATTGCGCTGCTGTGCAAGCATCTGGCGGCCGGCAGCGGTGAGCCTGTAATAACGGCGACGGCGCTGTCCGCTTTTTTCCACCCAGCGGCCCTGGATCCAGCCGCGCTTCTCCAGCCGGTAAAGCAGGGGATAAAAAGAGGCGATGTTAAAAGAGATGGCCCCGCCGGACTGACTCTCAATCAGCTGGCTGATTTCGTAGCCGTGGCGCGGCCGCGCTTCCAGCAGAGAAAGGATGAGCAGTTCCGCGCTGCCTTTCTTGAGTTCACGATGAAAGATAGACAATGGCTGTGTCATATATGTCAATAACATATATGCCTGCGACATAGCATGTGTCAAGGAGGAAGCCAGGGGCTACTTTCGCGCCACGGCCACCAGGCG
>JBLMYN010000483.1:0-3011 GCA_050258305.1 Actinomycetota bacterium | reverse complement strand
GGTGGTGTAATACCCTGCTCTGTTCCGGACCTGGTATGGCTGGCCGTCAGGATCTTTCCTGGTCACCTCCACGGCGATGCGGCGGAACGACGAATCGGAGCGCTGGCGGCTGGGATAGTAGGCCAACAGGTATTGCGTGCGCAGTTCCTCGCTGATCTGGCGAAACGCTTCATCCAGATCGCCCAACCCGCTGGCATAGTAATACTTTCCGCCGGTATCGTGGGAAATCTGGATCAGCGCGTGCTCGCCGCCCAGGTTGCGTCCCGCATCCGCTTCTACCGGCACCACAATAATGCTGTACACAATGGCTTCCGCCTGCTGGGCCCGGCGCAAAGCGTTGGCGTAATCGGTATGGCTGGTGGTGTCGCCGCCATCGGTGATCAACACCATCACCTTCCTGCCCTGACGGTCCACCAGCGCATCGGCTCCCAGGTAGATTGCGTCATAAAGAGAAGTGCCCGCGCCTGCGGTCAGCCTTTCAATGCCGCGGTCAATGTATTTCATGTCTGAACTGAAGCGGGTAAGCTGGTCCACATTGTCGGTAATCTGAAAGACGGTAAGCCGGTCCACCGGTCGCATGATGGAACGCACAAAGCGTTTGGCTGAGTCGATCTCCAGCTTGATGTCCCGCCGCGTACTCTCGCTTGTATCCACTTCCAGCACAATGCGCAGCGGCATTTCAGACTCTTTATCGAAGACGCTGATCGTCTGCGGCCTGCCGTCTTCCAGCACCTGGAAATCATTTTTCGTAAGGTTGGCGACCGGCGCACCGTGAGAATCCGTGACGGTGGTAAAGACATTGACCAGCCGGACATTGACCCGGTACGTGGGTTCTTCAGGCGCCTGCTGTCCCGCAGCGGGGCGTGTCCGTGAGCCGGATTGACGGTTTTGAGCGCCTGCCGGCAAACCGGTGGCAAGCAGCAACAGGCAAAAAGCGAACTGCTCCAGAACAGCTCGACTGCGCTTCAATCGTTTCTTCTCAACCGCCTGAAAACATTTCATTTTTGAAGTGCGAGCATGCTCCTGCCGAAGCCCGCTCACGCGCCCAAAGGGCACACCACGCGGCTCAGGCTCCGGAAAGATAGGGTATTCTGTCCTGCTTAGATGCAAAGCGGGCACAAAGGTTATTTTTGTGCCTTCACAGCCTCTGGAAACGGCTCGCCGTCCGCCCATATTGCGCCATCTTCAAAGTATTCCTTCTTCCAGATCGGCACTGTTTTCTTCAGGGTGTCGATCAGCCATCGGCATGCGTCGAAGGCAGCCGCACGATGGGCGGATGCCACTACGATCAGTATGCTGGCCTCCCCAATTTCGAGCCGGCCCAGCCTGTGCACAAGGCGAACATCCCGTATCTTGAAATTCTCAAGTGCCGCTTGAGATAATTTTTCCATCTCATTGAGCGCCATCGCCTCATAAGCTTCATAGTCGAGGTAGAGGGTGCGCCGGCCCCGGGAATGATTACGCACTACTCCCTCGAAAACCGCGATCGCGCCATCTTCGGGATGCTCCAGGCTCCGCTTGACGGTCGGGAGGTCAATTACCTCGCGCACGATGGCACAATGCTCAGAACGGAGAACTTCTGCTTTCTTGTCAGGATTTTTGCCAGGGGTTCCGGCGCCGCCACTGACAGGCGGCAGCAGACCTACCTCATCGCCGTCCTTCAGCACGGTTGAGGCGGGTGCATACTCCTGATTCACCGAGCAGGCAATCGAACCCACCAAAGGCCGAAATTTATCAGATTTCGCTGAATAGTGGTCCAGGATGGCCGAAACAGAGCTTCCCGGCTCCAGATCCACGTAGTCCTCGCTGTGGCCCAGAATTTCCTTTAATTGCCCGAAGAGCAGAACGCGAACCCGCATGCAATCAAGCATACCGGAACCAACGTTGAAAGTATTGGGTTCTAAGCCGCGACAGGCGAATAGCTTGTCAAGATGGAACCTTCGTAACAAAACTTCATGCAGATGCACGAACCGGAGCGCGCTGATTTGCGTCTAAGTAGGTAGCAGTGCAAGCTGCAAGTACGTTTACGATTCATCCGGAGCGGTCACGCAGCTGCTCCGGATTCCTTTTTTCCCGCTTCATCTGGATTGCACACCCAAAAAGCCTGCCATCTGCATGGCAACCATCCTGAGTTGCTCAGGGCCGTCCGCGAATCTGGCCTGCCCCCCGGAATACGAAGCCAGCCTTTCAAGAAGAGCCCTCTGGTCGGCGCCATTGGCATTGAACCCGATGCAGTAAATCTTCACGCCCTGGAGTTGGGCACTCAAAGGGAGCGAGTCACGGCTGAGCTGCCGGCTGCGACCATCAGAAATCACCAGCAGAATCCGGTTAGGATTCTTGCCGATGCGCTTCAGGTGACCGGCCGCGAAGGCGATTCCCTGCAGCAGGGCCTCTCCCCGTTTCGGCCTCAGGCTGTCCATGGCCTGATCCAGCAATTGATCGTTTGCAGTAAGGTCCTGCTCAAAATCAAGCTGATTACTGAAGACCAGAATGGCGGCTTCATCCTCTGCCCGCAAATGTTCAATGATGTCCCGGAGCGTGGCAATGATGGTGGGGCGGTTGTGCCTGGTCAGCAGCGCCGTCTCAATCAGGATGCCCAGGGAAACTGGCGCATACGGCGCACGAATTTCCGGCGCCTTCACCCGTGGGGTCGCGCTTGCATGCAGGCCAGATGAGGAAGAAGAGGCGGGAATCCTGGAGGGTGGCAAGGCGGGAGGAACAACTTTGGCGCTCTTGGGCCCTCCGGGCGCAATGCCGCTGTTTGTAGAGCCAGGGGCTGAACTGGACGCACGGACGGTAGGTCCGTGCACAGAAGCAGCATGCGAGACGGTTGCCGGCTGCCGGGCGCCGGCGACCGTTGGAGTTGGCGTCGCTTCGCGCCCAGGAACCATGCCAGCCGCCAAATACCGGTTCCAGTCACCATCGGTTCCGCCGGCTTTCTGATATTCCTTGCGCGCAAACTCGGCAATCTGCAGGCCGGAGGGAGTTCCCTGCGTCAGGTCCGCTGCGCG
>JBLMYN010000482.1:0-5851 GCA_050258305.1 Actinomycetota bacterium | reverse complement strand
ACTCGAACTGCTGTGGCTGGCGGGCGCGGAGAGCTTTTTGCTCGCCGGCATTTTCACGCGGGAGCGGCTGTTCCGCGCGTTTGGCCTGATCGCATCGTTCCTGGTTGCGGCATACGCAGTGTTGTACCGGCTGGAAGGTCTGGCGCAGGAGGTGCTCAACAGCAAGCCTCACTACCATCGCGATCTCGGGATCGTTTTTGCCGTGATCGCGGTGGCGCTTTATGCCAATGCGCACGTCACGCAGCGGCTCTGGCCTGAGCTGTTTGCGAAGGAATCGGAGAAGCAGGCTCTAGCCGGGCTTTCCTTCGCAGGCAGCATTTTGACTGTCGCGGCGTGCTTCGCCCTGGCGCCGGATACAGCGGTTGCTCTCGTGCTGATGGTGGTCGTCACCGTGCTGAGCTGGAGCGGCCGGCAGTTCCGCATTGATGAACTGGTGTATGAATCGCACTGGATCGCGGCAGTTGCGATTTTCCAACTCATCGTAGTCGGGCAAAACCAGCAAAATCTCTGGAACGGCATTCCCTACCGCGTTGTCATGTTCGTGCCGGTAGCAGCCCTGGTGTACCTCAGCTCACGCTTCGTGCGGCTTTCTGAGACGCAAGGCAAGGCCGTCTTCTCCGCGATTTATGCCTGGGCGGGAACCGGCCTGCTCGCGCTGCTGATCTGGTACCAGATGCTGGGTTGGGCCATTGCCATCATGTGGATGGCTCTGGGCCTGGCACTCTGCGCCGCGGCCGAGCTGTTCCATCGCAATGATCTCAAGTGGCAGGCCTTTGTGCTGGTTCTGTTCTCATTTGGGCGCGCGGTCTTGTACAACTTCAGCCTTGCCGCAACCACGCACGGAATGAGCTATCGGCTGCTGACCGTGAGCGCCATTGCGGCGGGAATTTATCTTCTGGCGGCCTGGGCGCCGCGATCTGAACTTCGGCCCATTTATTCCATTCTGGGCACATTCCTGCTGGCGTATCTGGCATACGACGAAGCCCCTCAGCCATGGACCGGCGTGGCGTGGATCAGCCTGGCGGCGCTTCTTTCTCTTGCCGCCCGGTTCTGGAAGGACCGCGCGCTGTTGTGGCAGACGCACCTGCTTTCAGTTCTCGCAGCGGTATGGACCTTCTACACAAACTTCGCTCCGCAGTACCGCGGAGGGCGGGTCCAGCTCATCAGCGTGGGAGTGACCGCGATTGTCCTTTACCTGCTGAACTGGAATACGAACATACGCGGCGTAATTGAAGACGAGCGCATCTCCCAGGGCTACTCCTGGGCGGCGTCGCTGCTGCTGAGCTGGCTGGCCTGGTATCAGCTTGACCCGGTCAACGTTTCCCTGGCGTGGGGAGTATTCGGGCTGCTGCTGTTTGAAGTTTCTGACCTCACTCGTTTTGGCCAGGGTCTTACGGGAACAAACCTGCGCACGCAGTGCTATGTGGCGCTGGTCGCCGCCTTCGCGCACCTGTTCTATTCGAACTTTGATACGCGCGCCATCGGCCCCTGGAACAAGGTGCTGCTTGATCCTCGAATCATCACCGTGCTGCCGCTGACTGTGATCCTCTTTTGGGTGTATGGCAGGTTGCAGGCGCTCAACAAAGCTCCCGGCGTTGCATCGGGCGGGAACGCGATGGTGAAGTCGAGAGCGCAAATGATTGCCGGATATGTCCTTGCCTGCCTAGGCACAGCGGCAGTGGCTTCTTTGATCCGCTTTGAATCCGATCCCGAGGCGGTGGTGATCGGATATGCCGCGATGGTAGTGGGCCTGGAATTGGTCGCGTTGCTCACCAGCCAGGAAGTTTTTGTGTTCCAGGCGCTGGCGATGTTAGCCATGGCCGGGTTCCGTATTGCCGCCCACAACTTCTTTTATCTGCATGAATCCTTCTCCACCAGCCTGCAGAGCTCGATTTGGGCGCTGTCACTGTTGGCAGCCGGCGTTCCGCTCAGTTTTCTGGTGCGCAGGCAGCAGCGATCTCGCGGCATTGGCGGGCCGGGCTGGGCTCGCTGGCTTCTGGAGCATCCGGAGCAGCCCATGTTCTTTGTGCCGGTGGTGCTGCTTGCCGTTCTTCTCGCATTGAAAATGCCGGGTGGCATGATCACGCTCGCCTGGGGAATTCAAGGCATGCTGGTGTTTGTTCTGGCCCTGCTGGCAAAGGAACGCAGTTATCGCCTTACCGGCGTGGCGCTGCTGATTGTGTGCCTGGGCAAGATCGCGATCTGGGACGTGTGGCAGATTAACGATCCACGCGCCCGCTATCTGACGTTGATCGGCGTTGGCGCCCTGCTCCTGGTGATCTCGTTCCTGTACGGCAAAAACCGCGAGGCACTGCGGGAATATCTATGAAGCGGCTTGTGGGCCTTGCGGTAATTCTTGTGGCAGCGGTTGCTGTGTTGTATTACAGCCAGCATCGCAAGCCGAAATCACAAGTGGGCCCAGAAGGCATGCTCAATGCTGTGGCGGAGACGGAGCGCGAAATCAGCCGCATTCCCGCCCGGCTCACGCGCCTCTCCGATGCCGAGGAGGTCCGCATTGGCAACGCGATGGCGCAGAGTTACGACGCGCGTCTCAGCCTGCGAACCCAGCGTGACCAGGAGATGCAGCAGTACGTGACCAGGGTAGGGCAAATTGTTTCTGGCCGGGCGCGGCGCAAGCTCGACTACAAGTTCCATTACATTGCCGATCCCGATTTTGTGAATGCTTTTGCCCTGCCCGGTGGACACATATTTATCGGCGAAGGACTGGTTCGGCTCATGGATAGCGAAGACGAGCTGGCCAATACGCTGGGCCACGAGATTGAGCACGTGGACAACTATCACTGCGCAGAACGAGTGCAGGTAGAGGCACGCCTTCGGCATCTTCCTCTGGGTGGGCTCATCGGCTTGCCCGTAGAACTGTTCATGGCGGGATACAGCAAGGAGCAGGAATTAGAGGCGGACCGTGACGGAACGCAGCTAGCCGTAATGGCCGGGTATTCTCCACAAGGTGCTGTCCGCCTGTTTCAGCAGCTCGAAAAACTTCGTCAGGAATATGTGTTGAAAGCGGACAACCCGAGTGACGAGTTTTCCAAAGTTGCCATCGAGGGCATCATCGGCTATTTCCGAAGTCATCCGCTGCCGCAGGAGCGCCTGGACCAGATCAATGAAATCATCGCAAGCAAGCGATGGCCGCAACGGCCGGAGCGGGCCTTGAAGGTTCGGCCGGAGAAAATGGAATCTGCGAAAGTTCGAGAGTGACGCTCCGCAAAGCCCAACCTGCGGATATTCGTCGCCACGTCACTCTTCGGAAGCGGGCTTGCTCGTTTGTGAGGCTGAGTTCCTTCTTAGGTCAATGACTTTGCAGTTGGGTGGGAGCACGAAGCGCTGCGGGTCGGGCTCCTGCAGCATGAGATCCGTCACCTGGAACGACTGCTCGCCGTGCAAGGGATCAACGCGAAGCACGCGCAGGTTGAGCCCGAGTTGCGGCGAGTACCAGAACTCCTTGCTGCGTTCGAGCGGCGCGCTGTTCCCCATGGCGCCCGGAGGAATGGTAATGCTTTCGCGCGTGCCAACCGCGTCAAGACCTTCAATGGACCGCGTGCCCAGGTCCGTGTGGACCAGGTTGGGATTGCTCGCGGGATTCGCCGGAGACAAGACGCCGGCCGTCCCTTGCTTGTTAGCCGCGCGGTTGTCAGGAGCGTTGGTTGCCGGTACGGGATGCGCCACCGCGTAGTAGTTGCGCACAGTGCATTGCGTAAGCGCCGCATTGCAGAAATATTTCGTGTGTTTGGCCGGGTTGCTGATCTCAATCCAGCGGACCTGCGGCTCCTGTGTGCTGCCGTCCGGCACCATGGTGCGGCGTTCCTGGTAGATATCGCCCTGGCTATCACGGATGACGAGGCGATGGTTCCCGACGATCAAGGTGCTTCCGTCCGCCAGGTGTCGGGTCCACTTCAGAGTGACCGTGCCCTGGAACGGCGCGTTGGTGACAGCCGGGATCGTGATGCTGTCGATCATTTCCACGGCCCCGCCATCAGGAGCATGGATTGACTGGCTGTCTTGAATTCTGCGCGTGGGCAAGGAGACTGGCGGAGAGAAAACAAGCAGCGACTGCCAGAGACGATATTCTGGACATGAGCCACCTCGTGCAGAGAAGCATTATGCCAGAGAAGCTGCCGAAAAGGTATCTGCGCGGGCGTATCGCCCTGGATATGTGAAGATGCTTGTTATGTTGTCATCCTGCACAAGAGCCTCTCTATTTCAGTCTGAGTGCCTGCTGATCGCCACATAACGCCAACATTCCCCATCAGAAGATGAGGGTGCGAAGTAGCAGCTTGCACCTTGTCCCGGATTGTCAGCCGCGTTGATGCAGAAAGGCCGGAAGATCTCTGTCATTGGCCCACCTCCAGTCCACGGCTATTGACCTGGCATTATTTCTTCTATATTGTAGATATAATGACCGGTCGGGATTTTCTTGGGGAATTCGAGCACATCACACTGTTGGCGCTTTTGCGCCTGGGCAAGGAAGCGTATGGCGTCACTGTGCGGCGCGAGATTCAACTCTGTACTGAGCGCGACGTCTCCATTGGCGCAATTTATGCGACGCTCGACCGTCTCGAGAAGAAAGGTTATGTGAAGTCGGAGCGAGGCGAACCCACACCCGAGCGTGGTGGGCGATCAAAACGATTCTTTCGGGTTACGGCCAAAGGTGTAGCGGCCGTGAATCGCACGCACCGCGCAATCGGAAGGATGATTCAGGGACTCGCGCCCGGCCCCATTCGGAACTACTGATGAGCTCTCAATTACCTCCCGTCCAACCGCCCCGAATTGCCGGCTGGCTCGTGAATCTCTTCGCTGCCAACACTGAGGGAGACTGCCTCCTTGGAGACATGTTTGAAGAATTCCTTCTGCTTGCCTCCAGCAGGGGGTTGCGCTTCGCCAAGCGTTGGTATTGGCGACAAACTCGACAGAGCATCGCGCATCTCTTCGCAAGAGCATTTGGTGCAAACCTATGGTTAACAGCCGTGATTGTGATCACGGGAGTGCTGCTCCACAGGTTTGTTTTCACACTGCCGGAGCGTGCAATTTTTGCCGCTCTCGATAGATATCAGGTTTTTGAGCGCCATTTCAGCCTGTATGTGTTCTTTGCCACATATGGACTCATCTTAGGACATATCTTCTCGTCTCTTTTGATTGGGATTGTCATAGCTTTGCTGGCAAGACGCACGGAAATGGTTTCAACCATTTCGATCGGCTTTGCCTTATGCGCGATGACGGTGGCTGGCATCATCTGGTCGCTCTCCACTGGCCACACATTCATTTTCTCCATGCTGCCCTGGCATGTCGCTGATTGGCTGGCGATTGTTCTTGGCGGCGTAATGGTCCGGATGCATCGATTCGCCGGCAACCGATTCTCAGCGGTATAGCAGTCACGTTTTGCAACGCCTTAAGCAAATACCGACCTCACGATTCCGTCATATCCTGAGCTCGGGGACGCCATGAGATATGGAGGCATGCAATGACGAGGAGCTCAGGACTAAAGTCGATCAGCGATCAAAGCTGGACGCTCTTCTTCGAAACCACCTTTCAAGACGTTCGGCATGCACTGCGCGGACTCCATCGGAGTCCCGGTTTTGCATTTACTGCGGTTCTGACATTGGCATTGGGCATCGGAGCGACAACAGCAATCTTCTCGGCAGTGTATGCGCTCCTGATAAAGCCGCTGCCTTATCGCGATCCGGACCGTCTGGTTTGGGTAACGGAACACTGGCCTCGTGCCTCAGGCATCGGCGCAATTGCCCAGCCTGACATGGTCGCCTGGCGAGAACGCGGACAGCCGTTCGAGAGTGTAGCTGGATACGCTTTCGAGGAGCGGACCCTTACCGGCTCC
>JBLMYN010000481.1:0-9625 GCA_050258305.1 Actinomycetota bacterium | reverse complement strand
TTCAGCTCAGGTTTTCCTCGAAATCTTCGCCCGAGTTGTCTTTCTTCATCTGCGAGTGCAGCCAGCCTTGCAGCGTTGTTCTAATTGGCTGGTCAGTTTCCGCGAACTGAATTCCATGCTGCCCTTCGTTGTTAGACCAGACGATCTGGCCCTGGACACGCGCTTCGGTGTCTGTTTCCGGAATGCTGAAACAAATGGTGACAGGTGCGCCAAAGTTGAGCTGCTTTTTCATGGAGACGGCGGCACCTCCCAGGCTGATGTTTACTAACGTGCCTTCAAGCCTTTCGCTCCCATGGATCACCCATACGGGTACATTGAGCTGAGCACAGTAATATCGCTGCGACTGGCCGAACGTCACCCCATTTTCAGTTGCGGATTCGCGTTCGCGATAATTTTTTAGTTTCCGCAAAAGCGTACGGCGCGAAATTCCCAGCGCCTGCGCTGCTTTGCCCTGGTTCCCGCCACAGCGCTCCAGCGCTTTCAATACCATCTGGCGCTCAACTTGTTCAAGATCGCGATTCAGCCGCGCCCTTCCGTTATTCGGCAGCGAGCAATCCGGCAGCTTGATATCTCCGGCTGTGAGTTCCAAGGCTGGATTTCTCGCGGACAGCACTGAACGGAAGACGCAGTTGCGCAGTTCGCGAACGTTCCCCGGCCAGTCATAGGACAACAACTTCGATATTGCCCCGTCGGTCAGGACCCGGCGGAGCAGGTTGCCGAGCGCGAAAAGGCTCTGGCCACACGCCAGTTCGCCGGGCCGGAGGAAAAGCTGATCGTCGACTGGCTGGCGAATGCCAGTGAGGGCCACTGGATTCCGGCCATTCAGGCGATGAACCAGGCGCTAGAAACGTATCCTCGTGACAAGCATCTGGCGTGGGTAGCGGGATGGTGGCTGGCGCTGAACCAGAACCAGTCGCCGCGGGCGGTCGTGCTGTTCGAACGCGTGATCCAGATTGATCCAAGGTTCGCCGATGCCTGGAACGAGGCGGCGTACTGCTACGCCAAGGCAGGCAACTTTGAAAAAGCGTTTGCGGACATGAAGCGCTACACCGAACTGGTGCCGAACGAGCCCAATCCGCAGGACTCCTTCGCGGAAATCTCGCGCATGGCGGGCCGCTTTGATCAGGCGATCAAGCACTATCGCAAGTCGCTGAAGATTGATCCAACCTTCCACGAATCGCAACTCGGGCTGGGTGACACCTATGCGCTGATGGGCGACGAACCGCGGGCGCGCGTCGAGTACGGCATCGCCATCAATGAAGGCACTGACGTGCAGAAGGTGGTGTGGGGACTACAGTCGGCGGCAACGCACGTGCGTCAAAACGATTCGGCGGGCGCAGACAAGGCGTTCCGAGCCATTGCCGAAGAGGCGCACCGGAAGGATTTTGGCAACTATGAAGCCGAGGCGTACCGCAGCATGGCTCTGTACCACAAGGACAATGCGACGGCCATGAAGCTGCTGGACAAGGCCGAACAAGTCCTGCATGAGAAGCACAAAGTGCCCAAAGCGCTGCTGGATGAAGAACTCGCGTTGGTATGGCGCACCCGGGTGGAACGTGCCATCCAGGCGGGCAATACCAGGTTGGCGGAGGCAACGCTCGCGCGGATAGATGACATGGCGGCCGCTACGCCGGATGAAATGATCCAGGCTGCCTATCATGGCGCCGCCGGCGCGATGAGCTTGTCCCAGGGCAAGTTCGACGAAGCCATCTCACACCTTGAGGAAGACGATACCAATCCCATCTCCATGCGCAATCTGGTCAGCGCCTACGCCAGATCCGGCGAGAAGCAGAACGAACAGCGGCTCGCGGCCAAGCTGGCAGCGTTCAACTTCCCGACCATTGAGCAGGCCATGGTGGTGCCACAGTTCCGTGCCGCCTACAAGGCGCCGAGCCGAACTGGCAGCCTGCAATCAGTGGCGGAACGAAAAAAATAACCGAGCAAATATCCTTCATGGCGTGAACGGGCGAGCATGTGCTCGCCCGTACTTTTGCTTGAGCAAACACCGCAACGGCTTCCATGTTCTGCAGGCGCCGAACCTGGAATCACCGGCAAGACCACTATCGTGAATGGTAAAGGCTACACGGTCACCCGCCGGTTGTGGCTGAAGATTATTTTTTCAAGTGATCATGAAGCCTCATGGGCAAAATGAGCCTTCCTCAGTTGTTTGACATTGCACGGTTGTCCACAGCAACAATTCGAAGTTAACTGGAATATCTCGCTCCGGAGGCATCCAGACAGCCACACCCGCGATTACGCTCTCGCGCCGGATGTATGCTTTTGATCTCTCTCATCTCCAGCCTCCTGTATTGGCTCTCGCCTTACCGATGAGGCACGCCGTTGCTCGTATGGCGCCGGCGTGCCCACCGCATTTCCGTAATTGCATATTGGTCAGCAGCGGAATGCACTCAAGAGTTGCGGGACAGCATCCGATTCGTTGTGCAAGGCCCGCTACTGAATGATGTGCACCACGTTTTCACCTTCAATTGCCAGTTCAAGGACGGAGGTGTTTCCATCCCGGGTCTTCGTGATCAGTTTAGTCTGGCTGATTGTTCCGGGTGCCTTCTCCATCTTGCATTTCACATTGGCTACATCCATCAGGTCATACTGGGGATAGCCGTTGCCCACGATGTAGGGATCCAGCTGTGATTTCTGAATGTGCAGGAAATGCTCCGTTCCCTCCACGCGGTGCTGAATTATGTACATTCCAGGCGTAAGCACTGTGCCGCCGATAGAGACGGTTCGCGCGATCCTGATATCGGCTTCGTGGCCGACTTTAACCGTGCTGCTTGTATTGGCGGCGCCGAATGCCGCTACAGAAAGCAGGCAGGAAAGAATAAGTGCCGCAAAACGAGAAATCTGATTCATAAGTGACCTCCTTAACGCTTCCCGGCGTTCATGCCGGGCTGATAGCAATAGAGCACGAAACATGCCAACTTTGCGGGCAGGAAACAGAACCGCGTAGCGCAAAAAATTCAATTACTTCCCACAGAGCTGGGACTCCTCCTCGACAGTGGGATTGCCCCATAGCATCCAGCATCTGCCGCAAATGAGGCAGCCGGCTCGGGCAATCGCATAGCGGAACGCTGGAACCACGCGATAAATCAAGAGGTTGGAGCTTTCGGGAATCTGGCATGTGATGTGCATTCTCGATCCCGTTCATATCGCGCACGTTGAACAAAAAGGAGCATGCACATGGTACGCAAGGGTTCAATTGCACTGATAGCCGCCCTGGTGCTGAGCCTGGCATCTTTCGCCGCAGCACAGCAAAAGATGGGCAAGACAGGACACTTCACACTCAAGGCGCCGGCGCAAGTCGGAAGCGTAACTCTTCCCGCCGGAGACTACGAAGTAACGCAACGCCGTTCGCCCACGGGGCATTACATGGAATTCGTACGCTTCACCAAAACCAATTTCGGGTATGACGGCTCACCGACCTTCTGGGACAGCCAGGTTGTGGCCAGGGTTGACTGCACTACAAAAGCCCTCAATGCAAAGGTCAGCAAGACGGTCGTCGAAAAGGAAGGGACTCGCATTGCAGGTCTTGAAATCAAAGGCGAAGCAATATCCCACAATTTTTAACCCGGAGCCTTGCAGCGCCCTTGCAACAGGATCATCAGGTTCGATCTTGTTGCCAGGCGCCGGCAGGCAGCAACAGCTCTTCCTGCAGTCTGTGAACACAGGCGTTTTTGCCTTGTGACCTTTGTTGAGAGATTTGCGAAATGAATAAATGGTTTGCATCGATCGGGTTCTTCCTGGCAGTTGCGGCGATTCCGGCCATTACCCAGAACGCGCCGCTACCGAGGGGGACTGTTGATATTTTCCCGGTGCACCGTGCCGGCACTCCGCTACACCCGCAGACACAGGCAACTCCGGCACAGTCGGGCGAAGCGAATGCAAGCCTGACGGCACTGGTCGAAGAAGCCCTGCAAAAGAACCCGGCCGTTCAGAGCGCGCTACGCCGGGTTGAGGCGATGAGGCACCGTATTCGGCAAGCTAAATCATGGCCTGATCCCAAAGTGGGAGTAGGTTGGATGGGAAATGCGACCCCATTCAGCGTGCAGCACGGTGATCCTTCCAGCTACCGGGGCGTGCAGGCAATGCAGACGATTCCGTTTCCCGGGAAACTCGGGCTGCGCGGCAACGTCGCCGGCAAGGAAGCCGAGGCGGCATCGTGGGACTACGAAGCAGTACGGCGGCGCGTTACCGCGGACGTGAAAGCCGCCTACTTTGAGTACTATTTCTACGAAAAAGCGATTCAGATTACGCAGAAAAACCGCGACCTGCTGACCAAGCTGTCGCAGATTGCTGAAGCACGCTACCGGGTCGGCAAGGGGATCCAGCAGGACGTCCTGAAAGCCCAAACCGAACTTTCGCTCATTATGCGGCGATTGACGGTTCTGGATCAGCAGCGCCAGACAGCGCAGGCCCGCCTTAACACCTTGTTGTCCCAATCTGCGGACGCCACCGTCGCCGCTCCGGCCGAACTGGAGCCCGCGGTTCTGGCTTACTCTCTGGACGAGCTTTATGACCTGGCGCAAAAGAATGATCCCGGTTTACATCGCGATGAGCAGGTGATTCAACGCGATCAATATGCCGTGAACCTCGCGCATAAGGAATATTACCCGGACCTGGGAATCGGTTACATGTACCAGCAAAGGCCGGATATGCCGGACATGCACGGCGTCACGTTCACGGTCAACATTCCGATTTTTTACAAATCCAAACAGCGGGAAGCAGTCAAGCAGGCGGGAGACGAGCTTTTGAGCTCCCAGGCAGCGCGCCAGAACCGGCTGAATGAAGTCGAATTCGACGTCAAGCAGCAATACCTGGAAGCGCAGGCCTCTCAGGAGCTTATTGCGCTTTATGCAAAAGGAATCGTCCCCCAGGCTTCACTGGCGCTTGAGTCTTCCATGTCGGCATATCAGGTAGGCAAGGCCGACTTTCTTACGGTTCTGGCCAACTTTACGAACGTACTCCAGTACCAGGTCGAGTATTACCGCGAACTGGCGAATTTTGAAACAGCCCTCGCGCGTCTGGAACCACGAGTCGGGATCGAGCTGACCTCGAATCGGCCACAGTCGCCTATCGTCCCAAAGGCGCAAAAGTAAAGGAGCAGGCATGCGCAGACTTTTGATCGTATTCGCAATCAGCCTTGCAGCGGCAGCGGCACTGGCGCTGCTTTTCAGCGACCATGTCACAGCGTTTTTTGAGCACACAAATTCCTCACATGCTGGCGCTCACGTCCTGTACTGGTATGACGCAATGAATCCGCAGAACCACTATGACCATCCGGGCAAGGCCCCGGATGGAATGGACCTGGTGCCGAAATATGCGGAGGCGGCGAACGCAGCAGGTACGGAAGCATCAGGAGCGCAGGGAAGAAAAGTTCTCTACTGGTATGCTCCCATGAACCCGCAGTATCACTCCGACCATCCGGGCAAATCACCAATGGGCATGGATCTGGTGCCAAAGTATGCCGATGACGCGTCTGCCCAGCTCCCGGCAGGAACGATCCAGATCACCCCGGAAACGCAACAGATGATTGGAGTGCGAACGGCTGTAGTCCGGCGTTCGGCTCTGACTCGCACGATTCGCACAACAGGCTATCTGGTCCCGGACGAGACCAGGATCGCGCATGTGCATGTGAAGGTGAATGGATGGATCGAAAACGTGTTCGTGGATTTTGTCGGGCAGCTTGTCAAAAAAGGCCAGCCTCTGTTTACGGTTTACAGCCCTGACCTTGTGGCTACGGAGCAGGAATACCTCATCGCACTGCGCGGCGAGGATTATCTGAGCAAGGCCCCCTATCGCCAAATCTCTGATGGGGCTCAGTCGCTGCTGGCGGCAACGCGGGACCGGCTGAAGCTCTGGGACATCAGTGATGATCAGATTGAGAAGCTCCAGAAAACCGGCAAGATCGAGAGAACCATGACCTTCTATTCTCCGGTGTCCGGCTTCGTCCTCCAACGCAGCGCGTTTCCTCAATCCGCAGTGGGACCCGACAAGGAACTTTACACCGTGGCGGATCTTTCCAACATGTGGGTCAATGCGGATGTTTATGAATACGAAATGCCGTACATTCACCTGGGGCAGAAGGCCACGATGCAGCTCAGCTACGATCCGCGAAAGAGCTATACGGGCAGAGTGACCTATATCTATCCCACGGTTGACCCGCAGACGCGGACTGTCAAAGTGCGCCTGGAGTTTCCGAATCCAAATTTCGAACTCAAGCCGCAGATGTTCGCTGACGTGGAATTGAATGTGGATTACGGCACGAATGTCCTGGTTCCGGCGGAGGCCGTCCTTGACTCCGGCAGCCGCCAGATCGTATTCATCGCCAGGAAAGACGGCTATTTCGAGCCTCGTGAGATACAAGTTGGACCGCGCGTAGACGACAAATTCGTCGTGTTGAGCGGATTGAGGCCGGGGGAGACCATTGTAACCTCGGGCAATTTCCTGATCGATTCGGAAAGCAGGCTGAACGCGGCCGTAAACAACATGGCGCCGCAGCCTGAGTCGTCTCCGCAATCCTCTTCCAAGCCGGCAACTGGAGGAGAATTGCAATGATCGAAAAACTGATTGGCTGGAGCGCGCGAAACAAGTTTTACATCTTCCTGGGTACGGTATTCATGATTGCCTGGGGGATCTGGGCAGCGTATCGGACGCCCCTCGACGCCATTCCCGACCTTTCTGATGTTCAGGTCATTGTCTTTACCGAATGGAAGGGCCAGAGTCCTGATTTGGTGGAAGATCAGGTCACCTACCCGATTGTCACTACTTTGCTCTCTGCGCCCAAGGTGAAAGTTGTCCGCGGGTACTCTTATTTCGGGCTCTCATTCGTTTATATCGTTTTCCAAGATGGTACAGACATTTATTGGGCGCGTTCTCGCGTGCTGGAGTACATGCAGGGACTTCAGGGGAGCCTGCCGCCCGGAGTAACACCAACCATTGGCCCGGATGCGACCGGAGTTGGATGGGCGTTCGAATACGCGCTCGTGGACAAATCCGGTAAACACGACCTGTCGCAGTTGCGAACGCTGCAGGACTGGTATGTCCGCTACTGGCTGGCCAGTGTGCCTGGCGTTTCAGAAGTGGCGAGTGTGGGTGGTTTCGTCAAGCAATATCAGGTGATCATCGATCCCGACAAACTGCTCGGGTACCATCTTTCGATTAACAAGGTCATTGATGCCATTCGCAACAATAACAATGATGTCGGAGGCCGCGTGGTTGAGTTTACCGGCCGCGAGTACATGGTCCGCGGACTCGGTTATATCAAAAGCGTCGCCGACATTCAGGACATTGCCGTAGGCGCCAACAGCGCCGGAACCCCCATCCATGTCGGAGATGTGGCCAACGTTCAACTGGGGCCGGATATCCGCCGGGGACTGGCTGAACTGAATGGTCAGGGCCAGGTTGTGGGCGGCGTAGTCGTGGTCCGGTACGGCGAGAACGCTCTGGCGGTGATTCAGGCCGTCAAGAACAAGATCAACCAGATAAGACGGTCTTTGCCGGCGGGTGTGGAGCTTGTCCCGGTCTATGATCGTTCCCAGCTGATCCTGGATTCTATTAACAATCTGAAGCATAAGCTGCTGGAAGAATCGATCATTGTCAGCCTGGTTTGCCTGCTGTTCCTGTTTCATTTTCGCAGTGCCCTGGTCGCGATCTTAACTCTGCCCATCGCCATTCTGATGTCGCTCGTAACCATGTATTACATCCACCTCAACTCCAACATCATGTCGCTGGGCGGGATTGCAATCGCCATCGGAGCCATGGTGGATGCGGCCATTGTGATGATTGAGAATGCGCATAAGCGGTTGGAAAAATGGGATCACGCAGGCCGACCCGGAAACCGCAATTCCGTGGTCATTGAGGCGGCCAGGGAAGTCGGGAAACCTTTGTTCTTCTCGTTGCTCGTCATTACCGTGTCCTTCATTCCCATCTTCAGCCTGCAAGCCCAGGAAGGAAGGCTTTTCAAGCCGCTCGCATTTACCAAGACATTTGCGATGTTCTATGCATCGCTGCTTTCAGTCACACTGGTACCAGTTCTGATGTTGCTGCTGATTCGGGGGAAGGTCGCAAGCGAGAAGAAAAATCCGCTCAACCGGTTTCTGATCTGGGCTTATAACCCCCTTGCAAGGACTGCGCTTCGCTTCCCGAAGACCGTGCTCGTGTTTGCCATACTCATGCTGGTTGCCACCGTTCCCGCATTCATGAAGTTGGGCTCGGAATTCATGCCGCCTCTCTATGAAGGCAGCCTGTTGTACATGCCTACCGGCCTGCCTGGGATGTCGATCACGCAAGCTCAGCAGATCATGCAGCTGCAGGACAAGATCATCAAATCGTTTCCGGAGGTGGAGTCAGTCTTTAACAAGGCCGGCCGGTCACGCACGGCTACTGATCCCGCTCCCTTGGGAATGATGGAAGCCACGATTGTGCTCAAACCGGAGAGCCAGTGGCGCCCGGGCATGACACCGGAAAAGCTGGTTCAGGCGATGGACTCAGCCCTTCACATCCCAGGTATCAGCAATTCCTGGACGATGCCGATTAAGGGACGAATTGACATGCTATCAACCGGAATTCGAACTCCGGTTGGCATCAAGATTCTGGGGCCTGACCTCAACGTGATTCAGCAGCTGGGAGAGCGGATTGAGCAGGCGGTCAGGCAGGTGCCAGGCACACGCAATGCCTACGCCGAACGGGTCGTCAGCGGCTACTACTACGATTTCAAGATCGATCGCAAAGCGGTGGCCCGCTACGATCTCAGTATCGCCAGGGTTGAGGAAGTTATCGAATCTGCTATCGGCGGAAAAAACATCAGCAGCACAGTGGAAGGCCGTGAGCGTTTCCCCATCAACGTGCGCTATGCCCGCGATTTTCGCGAAGAGCCCGAGGAGTTGCAGCGCGTCCTGGTCAGTACACCCAGCGGCAGCCAGGTTCCTCTGACGCAGCTGGCGCAACTCCGGATCACCACCGGTCCTCCGGTGATCAAAAGTGAAGATGGCGAATTGGCCGGCTATGTGTATGTGGATATCGCCGGTCGCGATCTGGGAAGCTACGTGAGCGAAGCACAGCGCGTGGTGACCAGGGATGTAAGCCTTCCCGCAGGCTATCACCTCGCATGGAGCGGCCAATATGAATACATGTTGCGTGCAAAGGAAAGGCTCAGATATGTGTTGCCGCTGACTTTGTTGATCATTCTGGTATTGCTGTACACCAATTTCAAATCGCTTTCCAAGACTTTGATTGTGCTTGTGTCAGTGCCCTTTGCGCTGGTTGGCGGCGTATGGCTCGTTTATTTACTGGGCTACAACCTGAGTGTGGCTGTCTGGGTCGGGTTCATTGCACTGGCTGGCGTGTCAGCTGAAACCGGCGTGGTGATGATGGTCTATCTGGATGAGGTCTATGACCGCCGGCTGGCAGAAGGCACCATGCTCGAAGCCCGTGACCTGTATGAGGCCATTATCGAAGGTGCGGTCATGCGGGTTCGGCCGGTCATGATGACAGTAACCGCTGTCATCGGCGGATTGCTGCCGATCATGTGGAGCCACGGTACCGGCTCCGACGTCATGAAGCGTATTGCCGCTCCCATGGTCGGCGGCATGGTCACTGCGACTCTTCTGAC
>JBLMYN010000480.1:0-2899 GCA_050258305.1 Actinomycetota bacterium | reverse complement strand
CGCTCGACCACACCATCCTGTTTGTTGGGACCGGCGAAGGAAACAACTCTGCCGACAGCTTTTTCGGCGTTGGCCTTTACATCATCCGCAACGCGACCACCACAGCCGACCCTACCGGCCCGTTTAATCTGGATGGAACAGGGGCCGACGTCTTCACCGGCCGCGCCATCACGCAGATCCTGGTCAATCCTGTGGATGCGAACAAAATCCTGGTGTCTACAGGATCGGGATTCAGTGGCCTGAGCTTTGATGTATTCAGCACGCTTCCGCCTCGAGGCGTGTATCTCTCGACCAACGCTCTGGCCGTCTCGCCCGCGGCCCCCACGTTTGCCCGGCTGAGTGTGCCAACGGCAACCTGCCCTTCCGCCACGACTTCGCTTTGCAATCGAATTGTGAGCGACATGGTGATGGATCCCGGCAACCCTGCCCTGGTTCTGGTCAATGTGGTCGGCCTCAGCACGACGGCCGGGGACGGCGGTGTTTGGAGCAGTGACACGGATCCATTTACCGGAACTGCCACCTGGACGCAGCGGCTGCCACTTGGCGGCACGACTGGCGTGGTGGGGAAATTTGCCGCAAACCGCGTCGGCAGCACAACCACGTTCGCGCTGGCTGCCTCTGACAGCTCTGCCTGTCCAACTCCCACCAGCGCGCCCCAATCTGGCACTCTGCGCACATCACTTGACGGCGTGACCTGGACCCCGGTCCCCGGCGCAACCGGTTTCTGCGGCGGGCAGTGCATCTATGACGCCCCGGTGGCGATTGATCCCGGGAGTGCGAAGATTATCTACATCGGCGGCAACGCGGATTCCTCAACCGCCCCCACTCTCTCCTGCGGCAGCACGGCTTTGGCAAAGACGACCGACGGGGCAGCTTTTAACAGAAGCGATGCGCGCCTGCATCCTGACTCACACGCCATTGCCATTGCTCCTGCGCCGAACTCGAACATCATCTACACAGGAAACGATGGCGGCATCTTCAAATCGACAAACAGCGGCGCCACCTGGACAAGCCTGAATAACAGCACTTTCAGCGCCACCCAGTTTCAGAGCCTGGCGCTTCATCCCGCGGACGCGAATTTCATGATCGGCGGCACGCAGGACAACGGAACCGAGCTGATGAATACCGCCGCAGCCTGGACGCGGGCCGACGCGGGTGACGGCGGCTATTCGTTGATCGATCAGAACGCCGTGGACACAACCAACGTGACCATGTATCACACGTATTTCAACATGAGCGGCGCCACCAGCGGAATCATTGGCTACGCGCGCGTTACATCCGCCACTAACGCCAATGAAACCGGTTGGAGCTTCTTTGGATGTCCTTCCCGGCAGGGAATCACGTTGAACGGGCTCAACTGCGCTGACAACGTGCTGTTCTATGCACCTATGGCGCTGGGCCCGGGAACGCCCAACACGCTGTACTTTGGCACCGACAATCTCTACCGCTCGCCTGACCAGGGCGTCACCATGGTTTCGGTCAGCCAGGCCCCACTCGCCTGCTGCACACAGTCGGGCCTCAACGTCCCGGTAAGTTCCATCGGCATTTCGCCCCAGGATGACAACGTGCGCATCGTCGGACTTGTCAACGGAAAGGTGTTTGCCACCACGACCGGGGCAAATCCAATCCCTGAGGTAACCGGCCCCTGGGGAGCACATTTCGTTGCCCGTGCGGTCATAGACCCGACGAACTCGAATACCGCATACATCACCCTTGATGGCTATGGTTTTCTCAGCCATGTCTGGAAAACGACCGACCTCAACGCTGCCACGCCCACCTGGACGGCTGCTTCCGGCTCATTGCCGGACGTTCCAGTCAACGCGTTCATTATCGATCCAGTTTTCCCCAACACGTTGTATGCGGGAACGGATATCGGGGTGTTCAATTCGGTGGATGGAGGCGCATCCTGGGTGCCTTACGGCACGGGTTTGCCCAGAGTAGCCGTTTTTGACATGGCGATGAACAAAGTCAGTCGCAAAATACGCGTTGCCACACATGGACGAGGCATCTTTGAGATTGCGGCAGTGAATCTGCCGGGATCAGTCGGACTTCTGGCCAGCAACACGTCTCCGGCAACAGGAGCATCGGTCACGCTCACGGCCTCAGTGGTCCAGAATCCGAGCCTCCCCGTGCCAACCGGAACGATTGCATTCGATAATGGCGCTACCGTGCTTGGCACCGTACCTCTTGATGCAACCGGAACCGCTGCTTTGCAGACTTCATCCCTGCCGAATGGCAGCAACAACCTGACCGCCGCCTACAGTGGAGATGCGAATTACGCGGCGGCCACCTCTGCTGTCGTGGTGGTTGATGTTGGTGCTCCCGATTACTCACTGATCTTACCTAAGAGTTCGGCGTCAATACTTCCGGGCCAGGTAACAACTTTCTCGATTGAAGTAAGTCCGCAACATGGATTCAGCGCGCCGGTAACGTTTAGCTGCTCAGGAGTTCCCACCGGAGCAAACTGCAGTTTCAGCCCCGGGTCCGTGACCCCGAACGGCAGCGCGGCCACGACAACCCTGACGATCACCACCTCGGCGGGTGGTCTGGGGGCTTTTGCCGTGCCTTACCGAGGCGCACCATACCGAGACTCCCCATGGCTGCCTGTTTCTGTTGCAATGCTGCTGGTAGCCGGCATGGTCGTGGTTGGATCAGGCAGGAAACGGCGCTGGCAGCCACTCTGCTTGATGCTGCTAACATGCGCCGTTCTGAGCGGGCTGGTTGCATGCGGTGGCAGTTCCACCCCGCCGCCTCCGCCAGCAACTCCGGCCGGAACGTTCACGATAACGGTTACGGCGACATCTGGTTCCACCAGCCACCAGTCCGCGATAACGCTGACCGTCAAATAAAATAAACAGAGTCAGAGGCCAGGAACCGCGCCATCATGGCGCGGTTCCTG
>JBLMYN010000479.1:0-7063 GCA_050258305.1 Actinomycetota bacterium | reverse complement strand
CCAAAGAATGGATATATATCATGGTCTGCACCATAGAGATCCTGGCTTCAGCTATGACGCCTCAGCCGCCGCACCGGCCTGACGCGGCCCAACGGCGTGGACAACTCGTACACATAAGAATCGCTGTCGCGGCTGCTGAGCGTGCTGCACCAGGCGGGCACGGTCACCCTGGACGGTGACAGCTACACCTACGATAATGCCGGAAACCTCGTCACGGCCATTGTCCGTCGCAGCAAAAATATAGCCCCTGCATTTCTGCAGGGGCTTGCCCAGTTTGGAGCGAGCTAAATTGAGTTATCCGCCGTACGGCATGCCGCCGTGGTCAGGCGCACCGGCCTTTTTGTCTTCCGGAATATCGGAGACAAGGGCTTCGGTAGTGAGCATCAGGGCGGCGATGGATGCCGCATTCTGAAGCGCCGTGCGGGTTACCTTTGTGGGATCGATGACGCCGGCTTTGACCAGATCTTCGAACTTGTCGGTCTGGGCGTTGTAGCCGTAGTTCGCATCCTTGGAGTCGCGAATCTTGCCGACCACAATGGCGCCTTCTTCACCGGCGTTGTTCACGATCTGGCGAAGCGGCTCTTCCAGAGCGCGCTTCACGATTTCCACGCCCGTCATCTCATCGTCATTCCTGATTTTGAGTTCGTCGAGCGCGCCTGCGCAGCGCACCAGGGCAACACCGCCGCCGGGGACAATGCCTTCTTCCACGGCCGCGCGGGTGGCGTGCATGGCGTCTTCCACACGGGCTTTCTTTTCCTTCATTTCGGTTTCGGTCGCGGCGCCGACTTTGATCACGGCAACGCCGCCCACCAGTTTCGCCAGCCGCTCCTGCAGCTTCTCGCGGTCGTAGTCGCTGGTGACGTTATCGATCTGTCCGCGGATCTCTTTCACGCGGCCTTCGATTTCAGCGCCCTTGCCCTTGCCTTCCACGATGGTGGTGTTGTCCTTGTCCACCGTGACTTTCTTGGCACGGCCCAGGTCAGTGATCTGGACGCCCTCCAGCTTGAGGCCGAGATCTTCCGTGATGGCCTTGCCGCCGGTGAGGATGGCGATATCCTGCAGCATGGCTTTGCGGCGGTCGCCGAAGCCGGGCGCCTTCACGGCGCAAACCTGCAGCGTGCCGCGCAGCTTGTTGACCACCAGAGTGGCCAGCGCTTCACCGTCAACGTCTTCCGCGATGATGAGCAGCGGACGGCCCTGCTTGGCAACCTGTTCCAGAAGCGGGAGCAGGTCCTTCATGCTGCTGATTTTCTTTTCGTTGATGAGGATGTAGGCGTCTTCCAGTGCGGCTTCCATGCGCTCAGGGTCGGTCACAAAGTAGGGGGAGAGATAGCCGCGGTCAAACTGCATGCCTTCCACGACTTCAAGCATGGTCTCCATGGTGCGGGATTCTTCCACCGTGATCACGCCGTCCTTGCCGACTTTCTTCATGGCTTCGGCGATGATGCGGCCAATGGTCTCGTCGTTATTGGCGGAGATGGTGCCAACCTGGGCGATCATGTCGCCGCTGACCGGCTTGGAGAGGCTGTCAAGGAAGCCCTTGCCGCGCTCGCCGTCCTTGCCCAGCGCTCCGCAGATGGTGTTTACGGCGCGCTCGATGCCGCGCTTCAGGGCCATGGGGTTGGCGCCGGCGGCAACGGTCTTCACGCCGTCACGATAGATGGCCTGGGCCAGAACGGTGGCGGTGGTGGTGCCATCGCCGGCCACGTCGCTGGTCTTGCTGGCCACTTCGCGCACCATCTGTGCGCCCATGTTTTCCAGGCTGTCGCCCAATTCAATTTCCTTGGCCACGGTCACGCCGTCCTTGGTGATGACCGGGGAACCAAATTTCTTGTTGATAACCACATTGCGCCCCTTGGGGCCCAGGGTTACCTTCACAGCGTCGGCCAGGACGTTGACTCCACGCAGAATCGACTGGCGCGACTCTTCACCGTGCACAATAAGTTTCGGCATTGCTTGTATCTCCTGTCAGATCTTCCGCTCATTGCGGGAACAATTTCGTTAATAAAACCTGTTGGACCATGCGCTCGCCGGCATATGCCGAGGCACAGGGGCTGGGCTTAGCGGCGGCCCGCGGTGGCTTTCTCACGCTCTGCCGGCTTCGCCGTGCCGGTGAGAATGCCGAAAATCTCTTCTTCCTTGATGATCAGGAACTCTTCGCCATCAATCTTGATGTCGCTGCCGGAATACTTTCCGAACAGGACGCGATCGCCTTCTTTCACGGTCATGGGAACGTGCTGGCCGGCTTTGTCGTAGCGGCCGGTTCCGACTGCAATCACGACGCCCTCCTGCGGCTTCTCCTTGGCCGTATCGGGAATGATGATGCCCCCGCGAACCGTCTCTGCTTCCTGGACGCGGCGCACCAGAACGCGCTCTCCGAGTGGAGTCAGCTTTGCCATGGGAACTACTCCTTCTTCTTCAATATTTGGATTTACTAGGACTGGTTGAGGCTCTCGACGGGCCTGCTAGCACTCATGTCCGTCGAGTGCTAATTGTAGGTGTAAGCTCTGAGATTTGTCAAGATGGTTGGATGAAAAAAGTTGAGTGTAAATCACTAAATGTTATCGGATTGCCCGATCTTCGCCTTCCGTAGATGTGATAAGCATAATTGTATCAGCAACTTACGTGAGTTTAGGCGAGGTTGCCCTACCATACTCCATGCTGCTCTTTAATGTTACGCGCAAGTCCGAATGTGAGGAACTCTGGTTTTCTGTTGCGGCGCGTGGCTGCTTGGCGCATACTCCGTAACCAACGGGACGGCGGGTACTGCTCCCCTTGAAGCCCAGAAGTCTGGCCTGCGTGTTCCTACTGAATGCGACCCTCAGTCTGCAGTTGCAGACATGGACGTGGAGTTTTGAATGGCGTCTTCCACCTCGGTATTCGTCCGCCGCACCCTTCCTGAAACGCTTCTGATTCGAAACGCCCTGATGATCATCTGCGGGCTATTTTTCAGCGCGGGACTGCTCGGCCAATCCGTTCCGCCCACAGGAGCGGTTGCCGCCCGTGGACAACGCGATTTCAAGGTGCTTCTCGCCATGGACCAGCCTCCAGCAATCGCCGCGCCGGCGCGCAGGAGCGCAGTGCACAGTCCGCGCAAGCGCAAGGTCGCGGCGAAATACGATGTGACCCGGATCGGAGAACGCCGTGTAGACCGCGGATTGGATTTGTATTCCATCGCCCAGGAACAGGCGATTGGGAAAAGGATGGCCGAAAGGGTTGAAAGGAGATGCAGGCTTGTCAAAGATCCTGTGGTAACGCGATATGTCCAGGCTTTAGGGCAACGGCTGGTACGAAATTCAGACGCCAAGATACCGTTCACCATTAAGGTGATTGACAACGATGAGGTGAACGCGTTCGCCTTGCCCGGCGGGTATTTGTACGTGGATACCGGCCTGATTCTGGCAGCGCGCAATGAATCTGAACTGGCAGCCGTCATGGCCCATGAGATCGCCCATGTCGCGGCGCGTCACGCGACGAGGAACATGACGAAAGTCGAGCTGTGGAAGATTGCATCGTTCCCGCTGGTTTTTTTCGGTGGACCGATAGGAATGGCTCTGCAGCAGGCTTCGAGCTTTGTCTACCCGATGACCGTCATGAAATTCAGCCGCGATGCCGAGCGCGAAGCCGACCTGCTGGGGATTGAATACGAATATGCGGCAGGTTACGATCCTGCGTCGTTTGTTAACTTTTTTGAGCGGCTCAAGGCGAACAAGTTCAAAAAGAACTTTATCGCTAAAACATTCACAACGCACCCCATGAATCACGACCGTGTCGAGCGGGCGCAGAAGGAAATTGCGACCATGCTGCCTCCCCGCAATGAATACATCGTGGATACCAGCGCTTTCCGGGACGTGCAGGAACGGCTTCTCGACGATTCGGGTGAGGCACTCATACTCCATCGCGGCCGGACACGCAACGATGGCCCGGTTTTGCATCGCCGCACCATGGATAAAATCCCGCCGGTTCCGGGAGGTCCACGGCTTACAACTAACTGAAGCAGGACAGCATGCCGAAGTCCTATGCAGATCTTCTTCGCGACCTTTGTGGCGATGCCAGCTCGCGTTCAAGATTGCGTATCAGCTCCTGCTTCCAGCCATCCGACCAAAGACCGCGGTTTTTGAGGTAGGTTTCCATAAAGACGAGCGGGTCGCGTCCGGCCTCTAGCCGGCATTCAATCAGGGATGGTCCAAGGCCCTGCCTTGCCCGCCGCGTGCTCTCCTCCGCAACGCGATAGACGGCGACAACATCGTTTCCGTCAACCGTGATAGCCGGCAGCAATTCCTGCGCCTGGTTTCGCAGCTCAGCAAAAAGGCTTTGGTTCTTACCGGGTGGGTTGGCGAGCACGAATACAACCGGCAGTTTCCGGTTCGAGGCAAAACTGACAGCAGAGCGCCAGAAATCCGCGCTTTGCGCCATATTGCTCATGCACAGCGTCACGCAGGATTTTCCCATCAGTTTGCAGGCGAGCGCGATGCCCGCCGCAAGGTGGAGCTGATTGGAAGCCGGGCTTGTCTCGCCTCTTCCATTTTCGGCTTGCGTCAAAATTGAAGCACGGGCTTGCAGCGGAGCGCCGCGGATGGAACGTATGAAATACTCGTACGGCGACGGCGCTACAAAGTCCTCAGCCCGCAGATGGATTGCGGCGCCCGCGATAACTGCTTCCAGGCCATGAGCGGAAGCGTGGTCCTTTATCTTTCCGCGGCTCGCATCATCAAGCCCGCGGCACTTCAACATTGTGGCGTAGAGTCTTTTTAAGCGCTCAGCTTGCATCGGAGACGCGCTACTCGATTCCTGCTTTTTTGGCTCAGAGTTTTGCCGGTTTGACTGCATCGCGTCTCGACGGCGGCTGGCTGGGGCGCGGCGATTATCGGAATGGGGCATGTGGAGTGATAACAGGATTACCATGATATATCCGGGAAGAATTTTTTGAGTTTACAAATCTGTTGCGGGCAGCCAGATCTGCGAGTGCAACCGCTGATGGCAACTTTGGTTCCATTATTTAACCCGGCTTTTCAACAGGAAGGTGAAAAACGGTGTGGAAAAGAACCCGATTACGAAGGTAACCGTGCGCCAAAATGCATGTTTTTACGCTTTGCACTGGATCGGGTGCGACTATGAATTGTCAGTGAAATTTTCAGCGCACCCTTGCGCCGCGCGGTTTTGTGCCGCCACAGCCGTGTCCCTGGTTTCAGAATGTTGATCGCATGAAGATACGTATTGACAAGCTCATGGTGGAGCGCGGTCTTGTTTCTTCCCGCGAGCGCGCTCAGGCCATGCTCCTGGCGGGCCGCGTGCTGGTAGGCGGACAGAAGGTGGAAAAAGCCGGTACGAACGTGGAGAGCGACGCTGAGATCCGCCTGCTCGGCGAAGACCTGAGATATGTCAGTCGCGGAGGGCTGAAGCTTGAAGCGGCGCTTGAACACTGGCGAATTAACCTCAAGGGCCGCACCTGCCTGGACGTGGGAACTTCCACCGGCGGCTTTACAGACTGCATGCTGCAGCACGGCGCAGGCCAGGTGATTGCGGTGGATACGGGCTACGGGCAGATTGCGGCGCGCTTGCGTGCTGATGAGCGCGTGAAGCTGCTGGAAAACACGAATGCACGCTATCTCAAAGCGGAGCAACTGATCGGGACGGGCGCGCTGCTTCCGGTGACGTTTATCGCCGCCGACGTGTCATTTATCTCTGTTACACTCATCCTCCCGGCGGTGCTGCAAGCCGCGTTCACGGCGCCAGCCGCAGAATCGCGTGAGCTGGTGGTGCTGGTCAAACCACAGTTTGAAGTTGGCAGGGAACTGGTGGGGAAAGGCGGGATCGTGCGCGATGAGCAGGCGCAGAGAAACGCCGTGGCCAGGGTCCGCGGCAGCGTGGGAGCGCTGGGAGGCCGTAAACTGGATGTAATCGATTCGCCCATTCTGGGGGGAGAGGGAAACAGGGAGTTTCTGCTTTACGCGGAATTCTGATGAAACGAGCGTCGATTATCTCCAAGGAAGGCAAGCCGGAACTGGAGCGCATTGTGCGCGAAGTCGCGGGCTGGCTTGTGGCGCATGACTACAAAGTGACTGTGGATACGGTCTCACGCGAGTTCTGGCCGGATGGGGAACTGGCCGAACGTGAAGATCTGGTCAACAAGGATCCAAACTTCGTTGTCGTTCTGGGAGGAGACGGCACACTGCTTTCCACGGCACGCAGCGTAGCGCGCACCGGTATTCCCATTCTCGGCGTGAACCTGGGCTCCCTGGGGTTTTTGACAGAAATTCGTCAGGACGAGATCACAAAAGCCCTCAACGCGATCGATGCCGGAAATTGCGATCTGAGCCTTCGCGGAATGCTGCATTGCCAGGTGCACCGCAACGGGAGGTGCATTGCCGATTATGACGCCCTCAACGATGTGGTAATGAACCAGAGCGGCGTCGCCCGCATCACAGACTTTGAAGTCATGGTGAACGGTAAATTCGTCTCCCAATACAAAGCGGATGGACTTATCATCTCCACTCCCACAGGATCCACCGCTTATTCCCTTGCCGCGGGCGGCCCCATTGTTTCACCGGAAGTCTCCGGATTTGTGATTACGCCGGTTGCTTCTCATGCGCTTACCAATCGTCCGCTGGTGGTGCGCGATACCGTGGTGATTCAGGTCAAAGTGATTGTGACCCGCGAACAGGCCTATCTTACGGTGGACGGGCAACAGGGCGAACCGCTGGAAGAAGGCGACGTTGTGGAGTGCCGCAAGTCAGAGTTCAAGGTGAAATTGTTCAAATTTCCGGAGCGGTCGTTTTTTGATGTGCTGCGCACGAAACTAAAATGGGGCGAAAGGTAGCATCACCATGAGACAGCGCAACGTTGTCCCTGGCTGCTTCGCGGTTCTCATTCTTTTGTGTGCCTCACTCAGCGGGCAATCCAAGCCTGCAGCCGACCTGATCGTCACCAATGCAAAAGTGTGGACAGCGGACAAGGTCCGGCCCCAGGCGGAAGCGTTCGCGGTAGTGGGCAACAGAATCGTCGGAGTGGGCTCAGCGGCGGAGATGGATGCCTGGCATGGGCCGCAGACAAGAGTGGTGGA
>JBLMYN010000478.1:0-8072 GCA_050258305.1 Actinomycetota bacterium | reverse complement strand
TTTCCCGGCAGAAAGCTTGAGTACGCCACCTTCGCGCACCCGTTTCTTGAGCGTCAGATCCTGGGCGTGCTTGCCGACTACGTCACCACAGATCAGGGTACGGGCGTGGTGCACACGGCGCCTTCGCATGGCGCGGAGGACTTCTACACCGGCGTGAAATACAAGCTGGACCAGACCTGCAATGTTGACGCGGCGGGCCGCCTGCGCCACGGATTGCCGGAATACGATGGCCTCACGGTGTTTAAAGCCAACCAGCCCATCATCGAGCTGCTGAAAGCACGCGGGGTGCTGATAGGCGAAGGCAAGATCGAGCACCAGTATGCCCACTGCTGGCGCTGCCACAACCCAGTGATCTTTCGCGCGACCGAGCAATGGTTCATCTCCATGGAAGCGCCGGCGGATGGCTGCAAATTGCGCCAGCGCGCCCTCGATGAGATCAAGAAGGTAAAGTGGATTCCGGCCTGGGGCGAAGAGCGCATCAGCAACATGATTGCCACCCGGCCTGACTGGTGCATCTCCCGCCAGAGGGTGTGGGGTGTGCCCATTGCTGTATTTTTCTGCGAAGCCTGCGGGAAGCTTCTGGAATCGAAAGAAGTAAATAAGGCCGTGGTGGATCTGTTCGCGCGCGAAGGCGCGGACTCCTGGTACACCCGTGAAGCCTCACAGATTGTGCCCGCCGGGACCAAATGCGAGTGCGGCGGTACCACTTTCCGCAAGGAGAATGACATCATCGACGTCTGGTTTGAATCGGGATCGAGCCACGCGGCTGTGCTTGGACATGAAGCGAACATGCCCTGGCCTGCGGACCTCTATCTGGAAGGCGGCGACCAGTATCGCGGCTGGTTCCACTCTTCCCTGCTGGTGGCGGTGGGGACGCGAGGGCATGCGCCTTATCGCGCAGTTGCCACCAGCGGATGGACTCTGGACCCGCAGGGGCGCGCCACATCCAAGTCGCTGGGCAACGGCGTGGATCCCATCAGGATCGCCGATACCAAGGGCGGCGAGATCATCCGGCTGTGGGTGGCGTCAGTGGATTTCCAGCAGGACGTTACCGTATCTGACGAACTGATGGACCGTATCAGCGACGATTACAGGAACGTACGCAACACGCTGCGGTATATCGTCAACAATCTTTTTGATTTCAATCCCGAGCGCGATGCGGTGAAGTTTGCTGACATGCAGCCGCTGGACCAGTACGAACTGGTGCTGGCCGCGGACTTCAGCAGGCGCGTTCGCGATTGGTATGAAAGTTTTGAGTTTCACCGCATTTACCAGAACTTGAACGAGTACTGCAACGCGGTGCTGAGCAACGTTTATTTTGCAACCATCAAAGACCGGCTCTACACCGCGGCGCCCGGTTCGCTGGCGCGGCGCTCTGCGCAGACGGCAGTCTGGAAGATTGGTGATGCGCTGGTGCGGCTGATCGCGCCGCTCGCCTCCTTCACCGCGGACGAGGTCTGGCAATGGCTGCCGAAAACCTCCGGCAACGTGCCCAGCGTGCATCTTGCATACTTCCCCGCGCCGGAAGAACTGTGTCCGGAAATGGATTCCGAGCATGTCAAGGCCCTGCGCGCGGATTTCGAGTCGCTGCTGAAGGTCCGCGACGAGGCGCTGAAGGCGATGGAGATCGCCCGCCAGGAAAAGTTGATTCGCCGGTCTGAGGAAGCGGCTGTCACGATCTTTGCTCCGAAAGAGCAATACGAGTTGCTGGACCGGTACCGGACGGAGATGCGTTACCTGCTGGTCGTGTCCGCCGTAACTATTAAAGACGCAATCGAAGGGAACTCCGGGGGCGGGTTGCGCGTAGAAGTACACAAGGCCCCTGGACAAAAGTGCGAGCGCTGCTGGTTCTATTCTACTGAGGTAGGCAAGAGCGAGAGGTATCCTACTGTTTGTGAGCGTTGCCTGGCGGTGCTTGAAGAACTTGAAAGGGTGCCGGCCGGGCAGCATTAATTCGCAAACATGCGCAAGTATCACATACTGATAGCGTCGCTCGTGGTCCTTCTGGACCGGCTGACCAAGTGGATCATCGCTCAGAACATCATGCCCAACGACAGTGTGGACGTGATTCCGGGACTCTTCCGCCTCACGCACGTGCAAAACCAGGGTGCCGCGTTCGGGCTGTTTTCTGATTCTCCTTCGGAGTGGAAAGTAGCCATGCTGATTATGTTTTCAGTGGCTGCTTTGGCGGTGGTTTCCGCCCTGCTGTGGAAGAACGGGAATGCAATGAATACCACCGCAATTGCACTGTCGCTCGTGTTCGGCGGAGCGCTCGGCAACCTTTGGGATCGCGTGGCCAGCGGGCGGGTGATCGATTTCCTCGATTTCTATGTAGGCAGGCATCACTGGCCGGCTTTCAACATTGCCGATAGTGCCATTGTCGTTGGCGCTCTGCTTCTGTTGAGCGAGATCTTTCTTGCCCCGCAGGAGGAAAAAGTGGTCAGCCAGTAGCATCGCGTAAGATGGCCCGCAATTTTTCGTTGTATCTGTAACAACCGCAGTTCACACTACGCCGGATTGTTGCAATCAATCGATGCGAAGGTACCAACTCCTGATCGTCGCGGCGGTGATTCTCCTGGACCAGCTTACGAAACTGCTGGTGGTTCACGGCATTCCGGTTGGCGAGGAGATCCCGATTGTCCCGGGGTTATTTCAATTGTCGCACTGGGAAAACGCGGGCGCCGCGTTCAGCATGTTCGCGAATTCCAATTCGCCCTGGCGCGCTTTCGGGCTGATTGCCTTTTCTGTTGCTGCCTGCATTGTAGTGACTTATCTGCTGTGGAAGCACGGGCCGGAACTGGACACGAGTTCTGTTTCACTCTGTCTGATTCTGGGCGGAGCTCTCGGCAATCTCTGGGACAGGCTCGCGAAAGCCAGGGTCACCGACTTTCTGGATTTTTATATTGGCGATCACCACTGGCCTCCGTTCAACGTGGCCGATAGCGCTATCGTGGTCGGTGCGGTTCTGCTCATTGTGACAATCCTGTTTGCGCAGCGGCGGGAGAGAAGTGCGCGTTGAGAGTGATTTGCCGGAGCGAACGCTCGTCAGAACGATCGCACACCGTGGAGTTTAATTCCGCGGCTTGTGCGGGCAGCTCTCGGCGTTGAGGCAGGAATCAGAAATGATGAGCCTTTCCACCGGACGCCCGCCGGCAATATGGGTGTCAATGATTTCATCCACGTCGGCGATGGTGACTCCTCCATACCACACGGCTTCCGGATAGACCACCACGGTCGGCCCGTGCTCGCACTGGTCAAGGCAGCCGGCTTTGTTGGCGCGCACCTTGCCTTTCAATCCCCGCTTTGCGAGGGCTGTTTTGATTGACTGGTGCAATTCCCCGCTGCCGGTGGGATTGCAGGAGCCTTTTGCGTGGCCTTCAGGACGCTGATTCGTACAAATGAAAATGTGCTTCTCAAATTTCGGCATGCGATATACGAGTGTACCGGATGAAGGCGTTCACGCGAACGATCAAAGCAGCGAATATGATCCCCTCTGGCGAACCGCCGTTCGCCAGAGGAGAAAAGAGGCAGTCCGGATTTACTGGCATTGCGTGAACGCAAGCGTGGCTGCGGTGATCGCGGTTCCGGCGGTCACAGCGAGAGGTGCGCTTGCACTGGTTTGGCTGGTCTGAAGATGTGAAGGAGTGCAATCAGGAGCGCCAGCCTGCCCGGGAATGAAAGCAAGTGCATCCATCGTGTAAACGACCCCTTCCGATGTAGGAGGAGCAGGCGTCTGATTCCCGGTCATCACGAAAGCGCCGACGCTGGGATTCGCCGCCGGTACTGAGAGTGCATAGTTCACGCAATCGGTATTCGCCGGGCACGCAGCAGCCGCGGTGACCAACGTAGCCGTCGCGGACGGAAATTGTGGAAGAGGCGTGGTAACGAGCAGCGTGGCTGAGTTCACCGTAATCGGCTGCAGCGCTGAAAGGGTGATATCAGCACTGGTCGCAGCGGCGCCGGTACTGCTGGTGATTTGCCCTTGAATTGACGCCGGCAAAGCCGCTGCCGTAATCGGTACATTGCCCAGCGCATTGCCCGGCTGAACGCCGGTGATTACCGTGGAAGCATACGCCTGGCCGCTTCCATCAATGGCCGAGATCACCACATCATAAGTACCCGCGGATACGGGACAGAAGACAAAGTCGCCATTCGCTGCAGCCACTGTCTCCATGATCACGCGGTCCACGTTGTTGCTGTCTCTCTCCTCCAGCGCCACCACAGTGCTTCCGCCCACAATCGGCTGCCGCGTCACGCTGTCAATGGCTGTACCGTTAATCGAGACTGACGTTGTCGAAACTTCACCCGCATGCAGCACAGGCTTCAGCCGGAACTGCCCATTGCCCTGCGTCACAATGGATGCGCAGGCATTGAAATCAATGTTCAGGTCTTTCGTTTGTCCCGCGGCAATGCTGAACTGGCCTCCTGCAAGCTGCCCGGACGGAATCTTGATTCCCGTCTTTGCTTCCGAAGAAAGTAACAGCGGGTGCGGCGTATTCGCGGGATCGCTGGTGAGCATCACGCAGTTTGCCGTGCTGCCGCACTGGTTGCCGGCAACGCCGGCGCTGTTCGCCGCCAGAATCACGCGAATCTGCTGATAATTTCCCGGCTGAATTCCGATCGAACCGAGACTCGCAAGGAAACACTGGTTGGTAGCAAGTCCCAGCAGGTCCACCTGCATGGGCGCGCTCTTGAGATTGGGAGTCAGATCCACCCATCCGGCGTCATTCGCCGCCGCCGTTGCGCTCTGGTGGATCAGCACATCCGTGATGGTCACAAACACGTGGCTGAACGGACCGTTCGGCGCAGCGCAGGTGGCAGGATCGCTGATGTGTACATTCACGGCTGCCGCCGTCATGGTGGAGTTGCTGGTCCCGTTGCCGCATCCCGCCGGCAACAGGGCTGTGCTCAAAACCAGTAACGCAAGAAGAAGATAAACAGGACGATGCATAACAGGATATTCCTCCATCGGAAACATCCTGACTGCTCTGCTTCTTTTGGGGGCCAATGACAGGAAGCAGTGGCCAGTTACAGCCGGACGTTCTGCTCACCTCAGATTTTACCAATTTTCCAGAGTCTTCGGAACAGGAGAGAAGCCGGCTTTTGTGACATGGTGACCCTGGCAGGATTCGAACCTGCGACCTGCGGTTTAGGAAACCGTCGCTCTATCCATCTGAGCTACAGGGCCACTTTCCCTCTATTTTACAAGATTCGCACGATACGCCCCTCTCATCGGCCGGGCGCTGCCAGCAGTGAGGGCAGCGCTCCTGTGACGGACCTCACAGCCTTTTCACGCCGCGCTGCGCGAAAGTAGTCACAGCGCCGATGTGACGCCGCGAGAAGTGTCATCCGGCCAACATCAAAACTGAACTGCAGGACACGGAGGCGCTGGCCAGATACGCCGGGCCGCTTGTCTCGCCGATGAGCGCAACATCGCGGTTGATTTTAGAATTTGCTTTACGCGCATGACACCGTTGTACTAAAAGGTTGAATACACATCTCATGAATTTTTCCTGCGGATCGAGAATGCCTGTGCGACTTACAAAACGGATTGGCTCAGCGGCTCTCTACTTCCTGTTCTCTGCGACTGTGTTTGCTGCGCAGATCACCGGCACTGTAACCAACGGAACCAGCAACAAACCTTCAGCCGGCGATGACGTTGTCCTGCTCTCCCTTTCGGGCGGCATGGACGAGGTGGCGCGCACCAAAACCGACGCGCAGGGGCGCTTCACGCTCAGCGCTCCCGACGCGAACGGGCAGAACCTGGTGCGCGTGGACCATCAGGGAGTGAATTACTTTCAGCCGGCGCCGCAGGGCAGGAACATCGTCGATGTCACGGTCTATGACGCGTCCGCGAAGGTCGACAACATCATTGGCGAAGGCCACGTCTTCCGGTTTCAGACCACTTCGGATGGGCAACTGGAAATTTTCGAGATGTTTATCCTGCGCAACGAATCGAGCCCTCCCCGCACAAAAATGGGCGAGCGCTCCTTCGAATTCGGGCTGCCTGCAGGCGCAAAGATCGAGGACGGCATGGCGGAAGGTCCGGGAGGCATGCCCACCAGCAACATGCCCGTCCCCGCAGGCAAGAAGGACCGCTACGGATTTGTATTTCCCATTCGCCCCGGGCGCAACCGCTTTCAGGTCACGTACAAGGTCCCCTATGCCGGCATTCGCGAGTTCAAAGTTACTCCTGACGCGCCGCTGGCTGAACTCGGCATCATGCTGCCCAAGAGCATGCAATTCAAATCCGCAAATCCGGATTTTCTTCCCGCACAGGATGAATCCGGCATGACGGTATTTGTCGCCAAAAGCCTGGCTGCGGGGAAAGAGCTAAGGTTCTCCGTTTCCGGCGAAGGCACCATGCCCGCAGAAGGCCAGAGCGGCGGAGCTTCTCAACAGGCCCAGAATTCCGCGGCTCCCGGTGGCGGGCTGGGCGCGCCGAACCAGGCTCCCGATCCGTTGAGCCGTTCAAGCTGGTACATCATCGTAATCTTTACCGTGGTCCTGGCCGGCGCGGGCTACTGGCTGTTCCGCATGCAGCGCAGGACGATTACCGCTCCCGCGGGCGCTGCTCCTGCAATTCCTCAACCACAATCGTCGCAATCGCGTGCCCGCCAGCGGGCAGCAGCGCCGAACAAGCCGGGAACTTATGCCGGGAGCAACGGCGCAAGCGGCCCCGGCGTGCTGGACGCCATCAAAGAGGAACTCTTTCAACTCGAAAGTGACCGCCTTCAGGGCAAGGTCTCTCAACAGGATTATGAGACGTCCAAGGCCGGTCTGGAAATGTTGATACGCCGCCACTTGAAGAAGAGCTAGTCGAGGCAACATAAGACGCAGCTGGACCCTTTGCATTTCAGACGGAGTCCTGGAGCACTTGGCGAAGTATTGCTCAACCAGAGTTGTTCTTGTTTTCTGCGCGGCGGCTTGCCTGCTTATCCCGCCGGGGCGGCTGCACGCGCAGATTTCTCCCGGCCCGCTTTCCAAGGCGCATGAATCACTCTCCGGCCTGACCCAGTGCACCACTTGCCACAAGTTGGGCACGGGAGGCGCCTTGAAATGCCTGGATTGCCATGGCGAAATTAGACAACGCCTTGCCCTGAAGCAGGGCTTCCACGCAGCGGTGGTCAGCAAGGAGAGCCCGGACAAGGATTGCGTCCGCTGCCATTCCGAACACAACGGAGAAAACTTCCAGCTCATTCGCTGGGAGCCCTCGCGGGAGAAGTTCGACCACGCCAAAACCGGATATGCGCTGGAAGGCAAACATGCCAGCCTGCAATGCAAACAGTGTCACAACGCGGGCTTCATCCAGCCTCCTCTGCGCCAGTTGATTCGTTACAAAGACCTGAACAAGAGCTTTCTGGGACTCTCGCGCAGCTGTCTTTCCTGTCACAAAGATTTCCACCAGGGGCAACTCGGCCGCGATTGCCAGACATGCCACAACACCAACTCCTGGAAGGAAGTAACGCGGTTTGATCATTCCAGAACGCGTTATCCGCTCACAGGCAGGCACGCCACGGTCGCGTGCTCCAAGTGCCATATCTCGCCGGGGCCGGGACTGTCGCCAAAATACAGAGGGCTGAATTTTGCCACCTGCTCGGCCTGCCATGCCGACCCGCACAAAGGCGCGTTCCAGAAGAGCTGCGATTCCTGCCACACCACGGCGGGATGGAAACAGCTCTCAGCCGCGGGCGTAAGCTCGCAGTTCGATCACGACAAAACGAAATTTCCCCTGCGGGGCAAGCATCGCGGCCTCGATTGCGCCGCCTGCCATCGCAGCGGAAACTTTAAGCAGCCGGTCCCCTTTGCGCTCTGTTCAGACTGCCACAAGCCTGATCCGCACAGCGGCCAGTTCGCCCGGCGCAAAGATGGCGGCAAATGCGAATCCTGTCATACCGTGGAAGGCTGGATACCTTCGACGTTTACGATTCAGGACCATGCCCGCAGCGCGTACCCGCTGCAGGGCGCGCACGCAAAAGTGGGATGCGCCAGGTGCCACATTCCCGCAGGCAAGGCAACCAGGTTCAAGATCAAATTTGCGCATTGCACTGACTGCCACAAGGATGCCCATG
>JBLMYN010000477.1:0-8205 GCA_050258305.1 Actinomycetota bacterium | reverse complement strand
GGGACTCCTGCGGGAAGAGAAGTGCTTTGCCGCCGAACTGCTGCATGAGCGTGGTCTGCGTTTGGCGGTTGTTCGAGAGCAACTGAGAGCGGTTCCTGCCGGTGCTGAGACCCGGCGCGCGCCGGCAGGCGAGGCTCCTCTGGCAGAATTTTCAACCGATATTACAGAACAGGCCAGCCAGGGCCAACTTGCTCCAGTAGTCGGACGAGAGCCTGAGATCCAACGTCTGTTTCACGTGCTTGGCCGTAGCAGCAAAGCCAATGCGGTGCTGGTCGGAGATCGTGGGGTGGGAAAGAGGAGCATTGTTGCGGCTCTGGCGCAGCGGATCGCGAACGGTGAGGCCACTGCATCGCTGTCCGGGCGAAACGTTGTGGAACTGGACCTGGCGACGATGGTTGGCGCCCGCCGGGCTGCGTCGCTGGATTTTTTCGGGCACGCAGTGGCTGAACTCATGTCGTCGGCTGATATCGTCTACTTTGTTCCTGAGCTTCATTCGGTGCTGCTTTCGCCGCCCGAAAAGTCATGGTTGAACGCGGCCGAATTGGTGAAAACTGCACTGCTGGAAGGCAGGCTGCAGTGCATCAGCACCGCCAGTCAGGAAGAGAATCGGCGCGTTCTTGAAAAACATCCATGGCTGTCCCGCTGTTTCACTGAGGTTCCTGTGTCGCCGCCGACTGAAGAAGAGACCTTTCAGATATTGTCCGCGGCAAAGGCGCGATTCGAAAAACATCATTTGGTTTCGTATGGTGATGAAGCTCTTCGATGTGCCGTGGTTTGTTCAAATCTGTATATCAAAAACCGCGCCCTGCCGGACAAGGCGCTGGACCTGCTGGATGAAGCTGGTTCGTATGTACGAGCGCGGACATCCGCTTTGCCGGACGAGGTGGTTGAACTGCGCAAAAAGATACGGTTCATCGTCAGGCGCATGGAAAATGCCATTGTCAATCACGAATTCGAAAAGGCGCGTGTTTTTTCCGACCAGGAGCGTAGCGAACGCGAGAACCTGAAAGCATTGGAAGTCAGGCTCGGCGTGGATCGTGACCTCGTAGTTCCGGTGACGCGCGAGGCAATTGAAGAGGTGATGGCCACCTGGACCGGTCTGCCGGTGGCGACAATTCGAGCAGGCACTTCGAATCCGAACAGCTAATCGAAACTCAGTTCCAAATAGTCTTCCATTACCCGGGCCTCGATTACCGTCAGGGATTGCACGATGGCAGCGGCGCCGCTGAGCTCTTTCGAGGGATACGTGTTGGGCAGGGCGATAACTTCCATCCCGGCAGCGCGGGCTGAGCTGATGCCTGCGGGCGCATCCTCGAACACAAGGCAATCCTGGGCGCGGCAGCCCAGCAGCTCTGCGCCTTTGAGATACGGCTCGGGCGAAGGTTTGCCCTGGTCCACGTCATTGGCGCTGATCAGATTGCGGGGCAACGGCAGCCCGGCATAGCTGATGCGGGCCCGCGCCAGCGCAGTGGTAGCCGAGGTGACAATCGCAAACCTGTCCGGGGGCAGGCTGTTGAGCAACCGGGCTGCTCCCGGCAGGGCGATAACTCCTTCTCTGTCCACAATTTCCATCTGCTCCACCCGCAGATTTTCCTCTTCCGCATTCATTTCGGGCGCGAGTGCGCGGATGGTCTCAATGCTGCGGCGGCCGTGCGCATGGGCGATAGCGGTTTCAGGCGAAAGGCCGTGGGCCAGCGCCCATTTTGCCCAGACACGGGCCACGGCCGGCGTGGAGTCCACCAGCACTCCATCGAGATCAAACAGGACCGCCTGGCAGGTGAGGATCATGAATCAGAATAACAGCGCGAAGCCACATCACCGAACCATGGCAACTTTCGACGCCGGTCCGGGTTGTAACTCCACTGCTCTAAGGCGGGTGGACCTTGCTGCCAGATTGGCAATCGCTGGACAGCATCATCCGGCTAGTATGATAATCGCAAAGATATGTTCATCACGGGTCCGGGGACGCCTTTCCGTCCTGACCAGATAGGTTGGAGAAACTCTTGAAAAAACTATTTTTGATGAGCGCAGCCTTTTCTCTGATTCTGTTGAGCGGGAGTGCAGCTTTCGCTCAGCAATTTGATCTGGCCTTCGGCGTGGGAACCGTCATCGGCCAGTCTGCTACAGACGCTCTAACAAACCCGGACCATACTCCCCAAAGCATCGGCGGCGGCGGTTATCCGGCTTTTAGCGGCGATTTCCTGTTTATCAAGAAGTACTTCGGCGTTGGCGCAGAAGTGGCGTGGCGCGCACATCAGAATGTGGACATCTTCTTCAACCCATATCGGCCCATTCTCTACGATTTTAATGCTGTCTATGGTCCGCCTCTGGGCAAGAAGGCTCAGGCGGAATTGCAGGGTGGGATCGGACTGGAGAGCCTGCGTTTTTACCAGCCGTTTTTCACCTGCAGCTTTACCGGCTGCACTAATTTCCAAAGCAGCAACCATTTTCTAGTACACGTTGGCGGCGGGATCCGTTTTTATGTGACTAACAGCATCTTTATCCGGCCGGAAGCGCATTTCTACTTCGTGCACAACAACTTCGAATTCAGCGGCCCGCGCGTAAACCGCTATGGCGTTTCCATTGGATACTCGCTGAAAAACCAGGATTAGCAGTTTTCCTTTCCCGTATCTTGCAGCCCCGCTCTGGCGGGGCTTCTTGCTGCCTCGCGTCTGTTCTTATAATGCCGAGCGCCAGCATGCGGCAATTGTTCTAAGGTCTTTTCTCAGAGCCGATTTTCCAACTGAGAGTGCCTCGTTCGTCATCCAACGGTTCTGAGGAATTTATGGCCACGCGAATCCTGTTCGTTGATGACGAAGCCGGCATCAGGATGACGCTGGCGCCAATCCTGCAGAGTCACAATTTCGAGGTCACCACGGCGGCTTCCGTTCCGGACGCGCTGGAAAAGATCAATCACCAGCCCTTCGATGTTCTGCTGTCGGACCTGAATATTGGCCAGCCCGGCGATGGATTTACCGTGGTCAGCGCCATGCGCCGGGTGCAGCCGGAGGCATGCACGTTCATCCTCACCGGCTATCCCGATTTTGAAACCGCCTTGCAGGCCATCCGCAGCCAGGTCGATGATTATCTGCTGAAACCCACTGATGTTCCCACCCTGATTCATGCAATCGAGCGAAAGCTGAAACAGCGGAGGCCGAACGTTCCTGAAGCTCCCGTGAAACGAGTTTCAGAGTTGTTGCGCGAAAACGTCAGGCAGATCACGCAGGAATGGCTGAGAGAAGTGAAGTGGCATGAAGAACTGATGACTCTGCGCCTGAAGGAGAGCGAGCGCATTGACCACATTCCGCCCCTGGTGGAACAACTCGCGCTCCGCATCGAAACTGGCTCCTCCAATTGTTCGAAAGCCGTGGCGGAGCTGGGTGAGGCACATGGAAAGAACCGTGCCCGCCAGGGCTACTCGATTCCCCTTGTGGTTGTCGAGATGCGCCTGCTCCAGCGGGTGATCTCATTCGTCCTGCAGAGGAACCTCATACGCATGGATTTGAGCACGGTCATCGCCGATATGATGGAGGCAGGTGAGGGCTTGCAGGAGGAACTCGAGTTCTCGATTCGCGGATTTCAGAAGACTGCACGCGATGCCGCGTGAGGAACGATCTATTCTCTCGTCCAACTGCATCAGCCTGTGCTTAAATAAACCCTCACAAGCGCGGCCCGTCCAGCTCTTTGCCTGGCGTAAGGCGCCCCTCAGATTCGCAATGCCGCGTCATCTCCGGTATTCCGCGCAGTAACTTTCGGTCTGCGGCAGATGCCGGGAACAAATTATCATCAGAATCAGGAAAGGGCCGCAATTTATGGCACGCGGATGGGAAAGCAAGCAGGTTGAATCACAAATAGACGATGCCCGGGAAAAGCATGCTACACCAGGCACTGAAGCGTCGCCGGATGACCCGAACGCGGAACGGGAGAAGCAGAACCTGCTGCTCTCCCGTGCCTACATTCGGCACCAGATTGAATCATCCGCCAACGCCAGATACACCGAATCGCTCAACAAGGCTCTTGAAGAAATCGAGCGAAAGCTGTCAGGCCTCTCCGGGAAATAGCGCGTTGCCTCCGCCGCCAGGCGGGGCGCATATGGGCACACTTAAACTGCAGCCCTGCGGCCAGTGATCAGCTCTATCAGAAGCACGACCAAAGCCACCACGAGCAGAAGATGAATCAGGCTGCCCGCCACGCCGAACCCCCAACCTAAAAGCCACAAAAGCAGCACGATGACAAAGATCGTCCAAAGCATCGCTTACTCCACCGGGGGGAACTCCGGACATTTAGACCTTGGATGCCAATAGCGCTAAGCAAGTTGACTAGGCGGTCCGTGCCGGTCTCATGCGCCCCCCTGCCCTCCGGAATCACTACAAGCGAAAGCCGCTTGAGCAACATGAACTCTCCGTAGCGTGTCTAACTAAATGGCGCTTGTCGCACGACGGCTCACGACTCCAATACAGATTTTCAAGGTTTATACGCAATGGCTACCTTCCGGTGTCACAAAGCTCCACCTGTTTTCGTCATTGCCGTCATCTTTGTCTTCGCATCCTCATTCGCTCAGGAGGCGCCTGCTGGCGCACCCGCAATTTCTTACGAAGGACAGAAGGTGGCTTCGGTTGAGCTTGCCGGCAGGCCGAACCTGAACCTGAGGACCATGGACAAGCTGCTTGCCCAGCCGATGAATGCTCCCTACCGGCAAAAACAGGTGGACGCAACCGTAGCCGCGCTAAAAAACACCGGAGAGTTTCAGGACGTGACAGTGCAGGTAACACCGGAGGCGAACGGTTTGCGCGTCCTGTTTGTGCTGGAGCCGGCGTACTACTTCGGTGTATTTCAGTTCTCCAAAGGAGCTTCCCGTTTTCCGTACACCCGTCTTCTGCAGGCCGCAAATTATCCCCGGCAGGAGCCTTACACCGTAGGTCGGGTGGAGGAAGCAGAATCGAATTTGCTGGATTTTTTGCATCAGGACGGTTACTTCACCGCGACGGTGGAACCCCGGCTGATGGAAGATGCTGCTCATGGATTAGTCAATGTCGAGTTTCTGCTGAATCCAGGGCGGCGAGCCAGGTTCGGCAATATTACGATTACAGGAGTATCGGATGCGCAGCAACGGCGGCTCAAAGCCAGCGTGAGTTCGCTCCGGGCGCGGCTTCACCGCGCATATTTGAAACCGGGCAGGAGCTACTCCCGGAAAACCATTGCAAACGCTCTCAAGTACATGCAGGGCAAATTGGCAGACCAGCACTTTCTTGCAGCCCGAATCAGCCTGGTTTCTGCGAGATACCATCGGGCGCACAATCGTGCGGACGTCGTTTTTCACATTACGGAAGGACCGAAAATTCAGATCAGGATCGCAGGAGCTCACATCTCAGGAGGCGCCAGAAAGAAGCAGATACCCATTTATCAGGAAAACACGGTTGATTCCGACCTGGTTTTTGAGGGGCAGCAGAATCTAAGGGCCTATTTTCAATCGAAGGGTTTCTTCTACGCCAAAGTGCAGAGCCATATCGAACGCCATCCCGATAACATCGCCGTTCTTTACCAGGTAGAGAAAGGCAAACGAGGCGAGGTTGAGTCCATTGAGTTCCATGGCAATCACAAATTCGATGACGATGACCTGCAGGGGGACGTTCCGATCAAGGCAGCCAGGAAGCTCCTCTTCTGGTCGCACGGGAAGTTCAGCGACCAATTAATGAACCAGAGCGTGAAGAACATTGAAGGTGTATATCAGGATGCCGGGTTTCGCAATGTGTCGGTTAAGCCCGAAGTGATTCAGCGCGCCGATGATATCCGGGTTTCATTCCAGATCCATGAAGGGCCGCGAGACCTGGTGGAGTCTTTGCGGGTGGAGGGAAACAAGTCCATTCCGGAAGCTGAGCTCACTCCCAAAGGGCTGAACCTGGAAGCGGGCAAGCCGTATTCACAGCAACTGCTGAACAAGGATCGCGACCAGATCGTTGCCACGTACCTCAACAAAGGCTTTTTGCGCATGATCTTCCGCGCTACCGCCACAGCCGACAAAAACAATCCACAACGAATCCACGTGGTATACCAGATCGATGAGGGCCCGCAGGTTTATACGGCGTCATTGTATCCGCTGGGCCAGCATCATACGCGGCCGGGAATCATCGCGCGTGCCGCCAACATTAAGGTAGGCCAGCCACTGAGTCAAACTGCGTTGCTGAAAAGCGAAAGTGATCTCTATTCCCTGGGAGACGTCTTCGACTGGGCCACCGTCGACTCGCGGCGTCCCATAACAGACCAGAACAGGGAGGATGTTCTGGTCAAGGTGCATGAAGCCAAACAGAATACGATCAGCTATGGTCTTGGCTTCGAAGTTACAAAACGAGGTGGAAGCGTTCCCGGTGGAACCGTGGCGGCACCCGGGCTGCCTCCCGTAGGCCTGCCCAACACCTTTAAGACCAGCGAGCAGACCTTCTGGGGACCGCGAGGCTCCATTGAGTACACGCGGCGTAATTTTCGAGGCCGCGCGGAAACAGTGACTCTGGGGGCTTTTGGATCGAGACTGGAGCAGCGAGTGAACGCGGGCTGGTTGATTCCGCGATTCTGGAACAGCACGTGGACCTCAACACTGACGGTGTCAGGGGACCGTTCCAGCGTAAACCCGCTGTTCACCTCGCGGCTGGCGACAGCAGGAGTAGAGTTCCAGAAGTACCTGGACGCGGCGCAAGAAAAGTCGATTTATATCCGCTACAACTTCAGCCACACCAACCTGAGTAATTTGCTGATTCCTGATCTGGTGCTGCCGTCGGACCAGAACGTGCGCCTTTCGACGCTCAGCGGGTCCTTTATTCGCGACACGCGCGACAATCCTCTGGATGCGCATCGTGGGATCTACGAAAGCTTTCAAGTCGACCTGAATCCCAGCGCCCTGGGATCGAACACAAACTTCGCCCGTTTTCTGGGGCAGACTGCCTATTACAAGCAGATCTTCTCGCAGAGCGTGGTCTGGGCGAACAGCGTCCGCCTGGGACTGGAGCAGTCATTTTCCGGCGCACACATACCCCTGAGCGAGAGTTTCTTCTCCGGGGGCGGCAGCACGCTCAGGGGATTTCCGCTGAACGGAGCCGGGCCGCAGCGTTCCGTTCCGGTCTGCAGCAATCCCGCCGATGTGAGCACTTGTTCGCAGATCAGTGTTCCTGTGGGAGGCCCGCAGTTGCTGATTCTGAATACGGAACTCCGCTTCCCGACCTCCCTGCTCAGCAACCTTGGAGGGGTGGTGTTCTATGACGGCGGCAATGTCTTTACCAGCATCGGGCTTGGCGATATTAGCGCTTACAGCAACACCGTCGGCTTTGGTGTCCGCTATGCCACGCCCGTAGGGCCCATACGGTTCGACATCGGCCGCAACCTGAACCCGGTGAATGGAGTCAGCCCGTGGCAATACTTCATCACATTAGGACAGGCTTTTTAAGGTGCATTTGTGAATTGGAAAAAGATCATTCTCTGGAGCGTCGCGGTTGCTTTGGTCCTGGTTGCAGGAACTGTGATCACCCCTGTGCTGCTCTTGAAATACAACCATGGCTTTCGCGGGTACCTGCTCGCGAAAGTTGAAAATGCCGTTTACAGTTCCACCGGCGCCCGCCTTCAGATTCGTGATTTCAATCTAAACCTCTCGAGCCTTTCCGTTGATTTGTACAACGTTGTCGTCCATGGAACTGAAACGCCGTCACAACCGCCGCTGTTAACCGCGGATCATTTGAACGCCGACCTTGCTGTCGATTCTGTGCTGCAGCCGAAATGGCACTTCCAGGAGATCACCATTGACCACCCTGTGCTTCACCTGACGGTGGATAAATCAGGACAGAACAACCTGCCCAAACCAAAGAGCTCAAACAGCAACACCAAGACAAACCTGTTTGATCTCGGCATTCGACACTTTGTCCTGGACCGGGGCGCTGCTTATTTCAATGATCGCAAGACGCCTCTCAATGCCGACCTTCACAATCTGGAGGTTGCCGCTCAATACCATCCTGCGCGCCAGAAGTACGAAGGGCACATCAGCTATGACGATGGGATTGTGAGGTACGGGCATGATGCCGCAGTACCGCACAGCGTCAATGCTTCCTTCAGCCTGACTCCTGAGGATTTCAAAGTCGATCAAATGACGCTCGCTGTCGGTAAGTCACGACTGGTTCTGAATGCCACTTTGCGGAACTACAGCAGCCATCCTGAGATCGAGGC
>JBLMYN010000476.1:0-4601 GCA_050258305.1 Actinomycetota bacterium | reverse complement strand
GTCGCAAAGAGCTTGCCCGGCGCCCAGGCATAGAGTTCCCGTACCGCATCCAGAGTAGCGGGATGATCGGAACCCAGCACCGTCATAGTGGGCTGGAGGAAATCCGCCACAGCCGTGCCTTCCCGCAGAAACTCGGGGTTGAAACACACCCCAAAGTCCTTGCCGGCAGTTTTGCCGCTGGCCTGTTCGAGAATCGGAGTGATGACGGAAGCCGTGGTGCCCGGAAGCACGGTGCTGCGCACTACGACCGAATGAAAGCTATCCTTGTCGGCCAGCGCTTCACCGATTTCCTCGCACACACGTTCAATGGCGTTCAGGTCAAGTTTGCCATTGCGGAGGCTCGGCGTGCCCACGCTGATGAAGGAAGTATCCGTTTCTGCGATTGCCCGATGGACGTCGGTTGTCGCGCTCAACAGGCCCGCCTGTTTGCCGCGAACGACCAGTTCGTCAAGCTGTGGCTCCAAGATGGGGCTCCGCCCGGCGTCGAGCGTCTCCACTTTGCTGCGATTGCTATCCACTCCAACTACCCGGTGCCCCTGAGCCACCAGGCAGGCAGCCGTCACCGAACCAACATAGCCCAGTCCAAAGATGCTGATTGTTTTGCCCATGCCCACCAACACTCCTGTATCAAGAAAACTCAAACACGTGGGGTTGCAACTGAGATGCCGTTAGATGGCAAAGCACCGGGGAGACAAGCTTCTTCGATTCATGGACTTATGGGCCAAAGAACACAGACAGCGAAACGGAGTCTCATGCCGCGGGCTTAAAATGTGTGCAAACTTTTGCAGGCAAATGGATCGGTTGGTTGCTATGCAAACGCGGAGCAGTCGGTTTGGTTGTTGTCAATCAGCTTTTCCAGCAGCCCCTCATATTCAATGGAGACGGTCTTCCATGGCCTGGCATGCGCGAATCGTTCAAGATTTTTGCGGTCCCAGGTTCGGCTAAGGACAGCTTCAATGCTGGAGGCCAACAGAGCCGGAACTTGCTCGACAAGCTGTCCAAAATCTCCTGCGCCAAGGAGTTCTGGAACCTGACCCACCGGCGTGGCGATTACCGGAGTGCCGCACGCCAGCGATTCCAAAATCACATTGGGCCATCCTTCGCGCGAGCTGGCAAGGATACTGGCGTCGGCGGCATTGAACCAGAGTGGAATTTCCTCATTATCGCGACTGCCGACAAACACAACCCGGTTCTGGAGCGAGAGCTCCCGTACCAAACTCACGAGGTGCCGTCGATTCTCGCCTTCGCCCACCAGGTAGAGCTTAAGTTCGGGACGACGTGAAGCGAGCATGGCCAGAGCAGTGATGATATGCTGCTGGCCCTTGGCTTCGCGCAAGGCTGCGACACAGACAAGGACCTTGCCTTCTTCAGGGATGCCCAGGGCGCGCCGGGCTTCGTCTCTTGGGAGCATGCGGAACACCTCGGTCTCCACCCCATTCCCGATGAACCGAACTTTGTTCTCAGGCACCCCCAGTTCCAAGACACGAGCTTTCAATGCTGCTGAAACGGTGACGACCTCGAGCGCGTTACTGAGGGTCCACCGTATGAGCGGACGAATCGTGGGAAATGAAGAAAACAAGTTGATGTCTGTCCCCAGCGCCCAAACGACGACGGGAATACGCAGGACCTTTCCCAGCAAGACGGCGGCAAAACCATCGGGATAGATGTAATGAGCGTCAATGCAATGGAAGGGATTCTGCGCGTGAAGGTGGCGGGCAAGCCTTTGTGCGCCGAGGAACATCAATAACCCATGCAGCGGCATCGAGATTTTCGGGACAAGAGGATATCGCGGGTGGTGGACCCGCAATCCTCCAATCGATTCCGACCGCGGAATACCGGCGAATTTCCTCCAGCGCCTGGCCGCGACCCATGCCGGAACAAAGGGAACGGGCGCTATGGCTTCAAGCTCCACTCCCGCTATTTTCGCAATGTGGGAAACCCTGCGATAGACAAAAATTCCGTGGGACGGCTCGACCGAGTTAGGAAACAATGAGCTGAAGGCAAGTATCCTCATTTATGAGCGGCTGTCCTTTACCAGAGAGGAAAAGAGGTGGAGGTAGCTCGAGACCATGCGTTCCTCAGAAAAACGGCGACGAATCGCGGTCTGGGCCGCTTGTTTCATCTCCATTCGGGCAGCAGGCGTAAGCGTGAGAGTCTTGGCGATGCCACCGCTAAGTTCTTCGGGCGCTTCGGCGTCGACTACATAACCTGTTACGCCTTCCTCGATAATTTCGGGAATGCCCGCGGTGCGGCTGCCGACACAGATTGCACCGGCAGCACCGGCTTCCAGCAATGATAGTGGCAGTCCTTCACGTCGCGAAGGCAGCACCACCGCTTTTGCGTGGCGATAGAGATGACGAAGATCCGCCTGGTTCCTGCGGCCCAGGAACCTTACCGTGTCGGCGATACCGAGTTCACTCGCCATTGATTGCAGAAGCTCTCGGTCTTCTCCGTCGCCCGCGATCTGCAGCCTGGTCTGTGGGAATCGGGGGCTGATTTTGCTCCACGCCTTCAGTAGCAGGTCGACTCCCTTCACATGGCTAAGACGTCCGGCGAACAGGACATAGTCCTGGTGGTTCGAGTCTTCCACTGGCTGGAACCAATCCGCGCCCACGCCGTTGAGGATTACGTGTCCCTTCCCGAGGATTTCCGGATACATTGCAAGAGCATCGTCGAGCAAGGACTGGTTCACGGCGGTAATGGCTTCAGCTCGGGCGAAAAGACGGGCCTGCCAGGGTCTGATTGCCGGATCGCGGAACGGCGCCACCCGTATATCGCTGTTATGGAGCGTCGCTACCAACCGCCATCTGTGTGGCAAGGCGTGAGCTCCCACGATCGGAATCGCCTGGATGAGCGGGAAATGCACGTTCACGATGTCCGGACGAAATTCGCGGCACACGGCAATGAACTGGGCGGCCGTTCTGGCGAAGGAAGCCCAGGAGCGAGGTCGCCGGAATGTGGGATAAGAAGGTGCCGTGACGCTGAACACGGGAGTACGGTCGGGCAGCAGCCGCCTGAGCGCGGGCCCTTGCGTAACCTCCACGATTCCAGTTTCATGTCCGGCGGCCCTGAACTGCGCGGCCAGGGTGGTCACCACGACATCCACACCCCCCAAGCCCCCGAGCTCAGCGAAATAGAAAAGGAGTATCCTCACGGTTCCGAATGCCTTCCGCACCCATCCATTGATTTTCCGTGCTCCAAAGGAATTAGCAAGCGGCGTGCCAGCGCAGGCTCTGAAATCGGTACCTTTCGGCCTTTGGCGAGGCAAAAAAGCTTCATGTATGCAGATCTTTGCACACGAACCAGAGTGGATTTCGCCAGAAAGCGCGCATTGACCAGCGATTCGCAAGCCTGAAGGGTGTCTCGAAGGCCCTTGAAATGGCATGGCAAATGCTTTATCAGCCATTGTCTCCCGCTCAATCCGGGTCACCTAAGAAGATGATTAATCAGGTTTTTCGCTACCGCGACTTGCTGTACATGCTTACCTGGCGTGAGATCCGCATTCGGTACAAGCAATCCGTCATGGGGTTCCTCTGGGCCATGCTCATGCCGTTGATGATCGTGGTTGGCGGCATCGTAGTTCGGGAGGCGCTCGCGGTGAGCGCAGGCAAGGGGATTGCCCTGGTCGACGTCATGGCAATCAGCGTCAAAGGCCTGTATTGGGCCTTTTTTGCCGGCGCTCTTCGCTTTGCCACGCTCAGCCTGGTCGCCAACTCGTCGCTGGTTACAAAGATTTACTTCCCCCGTGAAATTCTGCCGCTATCCAGCGTGCTCGCGGCGCTCTTTGATTTCGCTGTTGCGGCCGGCTTTCTGGCGATCTTGACCTTGTTTTTTCCTTCGCTGTTGAGCCTTCAGCTCCTGTGGACTCCCGTCATCTTTCTTGTGCTATTCATGATTACGCTGGGTATCTCGCTGCTGCTGGCGTGCGCCAACCTGTTTTTCCGCGATGTGAAGTACCTGGTGGAGGTAATCATCACTTTCGGAGTTCTGTTTACCCCGGTCTTCTACAGCGCACATGCGCTGGGGAAATGGGCGCCTTTGATCCTGGTGAACCCGGTAAGCGCGGTTCTTGAATCACTCAACGATGTAATTGTCGGACGCCATGCTCCGGACATGTTCTGGTTGGGCTGCGCGGCCGTTTTCGGCGTGCTGGGCACGTTCATCAGTTGGAAGATCTTTCAGAAAGCTGAACCCTCTTTCGCGCAGGAAATCTAGTCTTTTATGAACGATACAGCCGTCTCATTCCGCAATGTCTGGAAAAAGTTTCGCAAAGGCGAACGCTTTGATTCTCTGCGCGACCTTGTTCCGGCCGTCACCAAACGTCTCTTGTCAGGCCGACCCAAAGGCCTGAGCGCCCAGGAATTCTGGGCCCTGCGCGATGTCTCTTTTGAACTGGGCCGCGGCGACTCGCTGGGCATCATCGGCCCGAATGGCTCCGGCAAGAGCACTACGCTCAAGCTGCTCAGCGAGATTCTAAAACCAGACCAGGGAACGGTGCAGGTCAATGGCAGGTATGGCGCGCTGATCGAGTTGGGGGCCGGTTTCCATCCCGACCTGACCGGCCGCGAGAACATCTACCTGAACGGGACCATCCTGGGCAT
>JBLMYN010000475.1:0-6472 GCA_050258305.1 Actinomycetota bacterium | reverse complement strand
CCAGCCTGGATATTGCTTCCATGGACAAGACGGCGGATCCCTGCGTGGATTTCTACCAGTACACGTGCGGCGGCTGGAAGAAGAACAATCCCATTCCTCCCGACCAGGCGGCATGGAGTGTTTACGGCAAGCTGTACCAGGACAACCAGCGCTTCCTGTGGGGAATTCTTGACGACTTATCAAAGAAGACGAGCGGGCGCACCCCCAACCAGCAGAAGATCGGCGACTTTTTTGGCGCATGCATGAACGAAGGGGCGATCGAAAAGCTCGGCTCGGCGCCGCTGAAGCCGGCGCTGGCTCAAATCGACGCTCTGAAGTCAAAGAAGCAACTGGCTGCGCTGCTTGCCCATGAGCACCTCAATAACGCCACGCGCGGCCTTCTGTTCAATTTCGGCTCAGACCAGGATTTTTCCAATTCGAGTGACGTTATCGCGTTTGCCACCGCAGGCGGGCTCGGTCTGCCCGACCGCGATTACTACATCAAAACCGATCCCAAGTCGCAGGAGATTCGCCGGAAGTATCTGGTTCACGTGCAGAAGACTCTGGAATTACTGGGAGACAAGCCTGCGGCCGCTCAGGGCGAGGCCGCAACCATCATGAGGATTGAGACCGCCTTAGCAAAGGCTTCGCTCACGCGAGTGCAGCGGCGCAATCCGCACAACCTGTTCCATAAAATGGACCGCAAGCAGTTGCAGGCGCTCACCCCTGACTTTAACTGGAACACCTACCTGAAAGACGTGGGGCTTCCGGCGGTCGACACCTTTAACGTGACCGAGCCCGAGTTTTACAAGGCGGTGAACCAGCAGATTGAGAGCAGCAGCCTGGCCGATCTGAAGACTTATCTTCGCTGGCACGTGGCCAGCGCCAACGCGCCCTATCTTTCCTCAAAGTTCGTCGCAGAGAATTTCGACTTCAATCTGCATACCCTGCGCGGCGTGCAGCAGATCCGGCCGCGCTGGAAGCGCTGTGTGGGCCTGGTGGACCGCCTGCTGGGCGAAGCTCTGGGCCAGGAATTTGTGAATCGCGCGTTCAGCCCGGACATGAAGAAGCGCACGGTTGAGATGACGCGGCAGATTGAAAACGCGATGCAGCAGGACATTGAGCAGCTTACCTGGATGAGCCCGGAAACCAAGAAGCAGGCATTGCTCAAGCTGCATTCGGTGGTGAACAAGGTCGGCTACCCGGAGAAGTGGCGCGATTACAGCTCCGTGGCGATCCGCCCCGGCGATTTTCTCGGCAATGTGCAGCGCTCGGTCTCGTTTGAGTCGCATCGCGAGCTGAATAAAATCGGCAAGCCGCTGGACCGCGGCGAATGGGGCATGACTCCGCCTACGGTGAACGCCTACTACAACCCGCAGATGAATGACATCAACTTCCCTGCCGGCGTGCTGGAGCCTCCGCTCTACGACATCAAAGAAGACGACGCTCCCAACTACGGCAACACCGGATCCACGATTGGCCATGAGTTGACGCACGGCTTTGACGATGAAGGACGCCAGTTCGACGCCAAAGGCAATCTGCGCGACTGGTGGACGGAGGCGGACGCGGAGCAGTTCACCAAACGCGCCGAGTGCGTGGTGGACCAGTACGCGAACTACGTGGTCGTGGACGATATCAAGATCAACAGCAAGCTGACGGAAGGCGAAGACGTGGCTGATCTGGGCGGCACCATCCTGGCTTACGCCGCGTGGAAGCAGGCCACAAAAGGCGAGCATCTGGAAGACCGCGACGGCTTTACTCCCGACCAGAGGTTCTTTATCGGCTTCGCCCAGTGGGCGTGCGAAAACAACCGCCCCGAAAACGAGCGCGTCAACGCGATTACCGATCCCCATTCTCCAGGCAAGTACCGGATCAATGGCGTGGTGGTCAACATGCCGGAGTTCCAGCAGGCGTTCGGCTGCAAGGCAGGCCAGCCGATGGCAAAGGAAAACCGCTGCCGCGTGTGGTGATCGCCAGGGTCGCGCCGGACGCCGTGATCGCGTGCGCGGTACCAGCGTAAACATTCTGCTAAACTCGTTGGTTTGTGGTTTGAGGAGCACGAATGGAGATCAAGACAGTCGGAGTAATTGGCGCAGGTACCATGGGCAATGGGATTGCGCATGTGCTGGCCCGTTCCGGTTATCACGTTGTGCTGGTAGAGTCGCAGCAGGCGGCATTGGACCGCGGCCTGCAATCGATCAACAAAAATCTGGAACGGGAAGTCGCAAAGAACAAGATCACAGCGCAGGAACGCGAATCGGCGCTCAAGAGTATTGATGCCGTGCTGGACCGGCGCGCGGTGAGCAAGTGTGATTTCGTAATCGAGGCCGCGTTTGAAAAGTTTGAAGTGAAGCAGGAAATCTTTCACGACCTCGACCAGTTCTGCCGGCCCGAAGTGATTCTGTCTTCCAATACGTCGTCCATCTCCATCACGAAAATTGCCGCGCAGACGAAACGGCCGGACAAGGTCATCGGGATGCACTTTTTCAATCCCGTCCCCGTGATGAAACTGGTGGAGGTGATTCGAGGCATCGCCACCTCAGACGCCACACTCGCCATAACGCGCGACCTTGCACTCAAACTGGGAAAGACGCCTGTGGAAGTCAATGACGCGCCGGGGTTCGTCTCCAATCGCGTACTGATGCCGCTGATCAATGAAGCCGTGTACGCTGTCATGGAAGGCGTGGCCAGCGCGGAAGCCGTGGACGAAGTTTTCAAGCTGGGCATGGCGCATCCCATGGGCCCGCTGACGTTGGCTGACTTCATTGGACTGGATGTGTGCCTGGACATCATGCGGGTGATGCACAACGGCCTGGGCGATCCCAAATACCGGCCCTGCCCGTTGCTGATCAAGATGGTCGATGCGGGCTGGCTTGGCCGGAAGAGCGGGCGGGGATTCTACCAATACTGACCTATAGCTCCGATAGGCGGGTAAGGTTAAATTTTTTGCCAGAGGAGCGTCTCCGTGGGCCATCGCGGGTTAAAATTCACTGAACAAATCCAGCTTGGCGTCGCGGGCCAGAAAGACCACCCCCTTGGACTACAGACGCGGAACAGAGACCATCCTCCTGGTGGAGGATGAGGAGCCTTTGCGCAAGGTTGTCATAGAGCTCCTCACACAGATCGGCTATAACGTCCTTTCTGCCGCAAATGGCAAAGAAGCCATTCGTGTGGCTGAAGCGTATCACGACAAAATTCATCTCCTGGTCACAGACGTCCTGATGCCGGAAATTGACGGCGCCGAACTGGCCAAAGTGCTGTGCGCCATGCGGCCAGATCTCAAGGTAATCTACATTTCCGGGTACACTGATACCTGTCTTGCGCCTGAAGGTATCCTCCCCACGGGCACGGTGCTGGTCAATAAGCCTTTTTCCGTGCGCCTGCTTTCCACCAAAATGCGGGAGGTTCTGGCCGGGTAAGGCTCAAATTGTGGCCATCAGCAACAACGCGCGTTTGCTGTGACACAATTACACACCCTGGACCGCTACAAGAGCTTGAAAACAGGTCGTCTGGCAATTGGCATCAGAACTGCAACTACTTTTCGCATTAGAGTGGGAAGGAGTGCAAAATGCAGGTTCTGGGTAATGGCGCAGGAGAAGCAGGCGTTTGCAAGCTTGATGAAGAGCAATACATGTTCAGCGCTGGTGAGGCGAAGTGGTTTGTTCTGTGGGCCTGCGTCTGGATTCTTGCCCTGGCGCTCCTGTTCCCCGCACTCATCTGAGGGGCTAACATCATTTCGGTTGAGCTGAGCGCTTCGAAATCGCGGGGATCTTTCTTTCCGTTCTGATCGTCGCCATGATTTCATCCGATGGTGAGACACACTGGATGGGAAGGCGTTGAACTGCTCGCCCTGTATGCCATCCTTGCGGTGGCGTTTTATTTTGTACCGGGGTGATGCAGGCTCTCTCCTCGGCGTGATTTTTAACTGTACTTGCCCCTCAGCCCGTACCAGCGAATCTTAAGAGCATCGCGGCCCATGAGCAGTCCGTCACGCCAGGGATGTATGGTGGAACGCTCGTCATGCCCCCATGCCACGGGAACTTCCGCCACTTTGAGATGAAAGCGATGGGCGAGATAGAGAATTTCCGCGTCAAATCCCCACCGAGTAATGCGCTGCCGGGGAAAGATGACCTGCGCGGCCCGACGGGTGAAAGCCTTGAAGCCACACTGCGTATCGCGGTAGGAAAATCCGAGAAGCATCCGAAGGTAAAGATTGAACGTCCGCGACATGATGCGCCTCTTGAGCGGCTGGCGCTGAAACTGCAATGAAGGGTCCAGCCAGCGCGAGCCTATGGCCACGTCGGCCCCCTGATCAAGCGCGGCGAAGAGCCTGGTGGCCTCCGAAATGGGTGAAGAAAGATCAGCGTCCGTGAAGAGCATGACATCGCCGCGGGCATGCAGCATTCCATTGCGCACGGAATAGCCCTTGCCCTGGTTGCCCGGGTTCTGAATCACGCGCACCTGGGGATTGGCGGTTGCGAACCCGCTGACGATCTGAAACGTCTCATCCCGCGAGCCGTCGTCCACCACAAGCACCTCTGCATTCCAGGATTCATGGCGCAGGTGTGCGAGGATCTGCTCCAGCGTTTGGCCGATGCGCAGCCGCTCGTTGTATGCGGGCACGACTATGCTGTAGCGCGGCTGTTCAGGTGTTGGCGTGGTGCGGGGGGCGGGGGATTCTTGCCCGGAAACCAGGGTCATGCAGCCTGTTCTTTCTTCTTCTTCAGCATGCGGAAAAATTCAGTCACAAGCTCGGGGTCCCAGAGGCCGCTCCGGGCTTCTTCCATCATGGTGAGTTCCGCTTCTTCATGATGCAGGGCCGGTTTGTAAGGGCGGGCGGTGCGCAGCGCGTCATAAACATCCACCGTCTGAAGCACCCTGGCCAGCAAAGGAATGTTGTGCCCGGTAAGTTGATCAGGATAGCCGCTGCCATCCCAGTGTTCGTGATGATGGCGAATGATGGGCAGTACGTTGCGAAAAGACCTGAGTGGCCGGCAGATGGATTCGCCGATCACCGGATGCTGCTTCATGATCGCCCATTCCGCCGGTGTCAGGCTGGTGCCTTTTTTCAAAATATCATCGGGAATGGAAACCTTCCCAAGGTCATGCAGGTACCCGCCGCGCTTCAGTGCGATCAGGCTTTCTCCATCCAGGCCAATATGGTGGCCGAGATCGGCGGCATAGCTGGCCAGTCTCTCGCAATGGTTGCCGGTGTAAGGATCTCGTGACTCGATTCCCAGCGCCAGAGCCACCAGCACAGCTTCAGCATTTTCAAGTTCGTCAGTGAATTCTTTGAGCTTGAGAAGTGATTTCACCCGGGCAAACAGTTCTTCCGGGTAAAGTGGTTTGCTGAGGAAATCGTCGGCTCCTGCCTCAATACCGCGCACGCGATCGTCACGGTCGGTAAGGCCGGTGATCATCACGATCGGCGTCAGCCGGGTGATGGGGTCTTCCTTGAGCTCGCGGCAAAGTTCATAGCCGGATTTTCCCGGCATCACCACATCCAGGAGAACCAGATCAGGGCGCTCGGAATGAACCATCTTTCGGGCTTCGTCAGCCTCCGTGGCCGTAATCACTTCGTAGCCGCGGGAGGTAAGCAGTTCTCGAAGCAGCAGGACGGTGTCAATCTTGTCATCCACCACAAGAATCTTGGGAGCGTGTTGTTTCAGGCGGCCAAACTCCTCCCTCATCTTTGGCGACAGAAGACCCATTCCATCCTGAGACGGAATCAGGTCTACGAAGGTTGCATCGAGCAACTCTGTAAGAGAGCGATCTTCACGGTCATCGTTTGCCACAGAAATACATCCGAACTTAGAGCGCAATGAAAGCACCACCGTGAACTGCGAGGTCTGGCTCTCCAGAATTCCCGGTAGAAGGATTGCGCTGGTGATTGCCGGCCTGGGCCGGAGGATTCCAATATCAATATTTTAAGGTAATTTACTTAGAAATCATACAGCTAAAAAACGATTCGGAGAACTCAGCTGGATGCGGCCTTTAAAAAACAGTCTTGTTCCAGCCTGTCGGCTTTATGTTTATGAGGTAAGTCTCTCAAACAACTAAGCCGATCTTAATAAAATCCCGGCGGCGAGGGAACTCGGGTTTTTTAAAATTGCAGCCGATTTGCCTTCGATCGCTTCCCGGGGAGTAAGCGTTTTGCAGGTTCTATAATTGGCGGTTCGCTTCTGTCGTCCACCAGCAGCTTCGTGGCGGCGCGCGGTTACCGTAGCATTAAGACGCGCATGACTCCTGGCGCGGTCTCGCAAAGCTGAAGCAGAACCGCAAACTGAGACTGGAGCAGGCCCACAATCATGAAGACCCTCGATGAGTATCTTGCGGACGCAGCAGTAGCACACGGGCACCTCTGTGCGGGACAGGTACTGGGCGTGCGCATGGCCATGTTCGGGCTAAAGACACTAGGGCTGGATGATCCACAGGGAAAAGACCGCAAGCGCATCGTGACATTCGTGGAAATCGATCGCTGCGCGACCGACGC
>JBLMYN010000474.1:0-8951 GCA_050258305.1 Actinomycetota bacterium | reverse complement strand
GAAGCATGTGACGTCCCTGCGAGATGGTCGTGTCGCACGGGAGTATGTCACACCTGCGAAACTGGACTCATCACAGGCTCGGTGAGTTATCAACCAGATCCGATTGAGCCCGCCCCAGACGGCAGCGTTCTGTTGTGTTGTAGCCGACCCACAGAGGATGTCGCTCTGGACATGTGAAGTCGTCTATCGGCGTCGTTATTATGACACCCGAAAAACCGCGTTCCCGACGAGTCGGCGCATTCCAGGCCAGATGCGAGCTCCGTGATACCAATCTGGATCACGTCGGCGTACCGCGAAAGGCCATGTTGATGGACCTCACGGGGCGTCATTTTGTGAACCCAATCCGGCGACTCTCGCGGACCAGCTTGCCGGTCGATACCGTCGAGCTTGCCCGATATCTTATCGGGAAGACGATCGTCCGCAGCATCGACCGAAACAGCATGAGTGGCCGCATTGTCGAAACCGAGGCTTATCCCCCGGGCGATTCGAGCGGTCATGCTTACAGTGGGCAAACAGCACGCAACCGGTCCTTATTCCTAGGCACGGGGTTTGCTTACGTGTACTTCATCTATGGAACGTCCTTCATGCTCAACGTCACGGCTGAAAAGCCCGGGATCGGCGCCGGTGTGCTGTTACGAGCGTTAGAACCGCTCGATGGAATCGAACTGATGCAGCGGAACCGCCAGACCGGGAAGTTGATTGATTTAGCGAGAGGGCCTGGGCGGCTTGCGGCTGCATTACAAATCGACCGGAGCCTGGATGCCGTTGATCTGTGCGCCGATGGGCCGCTTTGGCTTGGCACTCCGGTCCGAAAGGCTGCGCGCATTGACACAAGTGCTCGCATCGGCATCACCCGTGAGGCCGGCCGGTTGCTGCGCTTCTTTGAGGCTGGTAGTCCTTTTGTTTCCGGCCCAAAAGCTCGATTTCGATAGCAGGCTTCGTAACAGGAGCGGACATGCTGACAGGAGCAGAAACGTTTGCTCGGGGAGCCCATGCTGAAAGAGAGATCCTCACTATCCACGAAAGATCGAGCCACCCTGGCGACTGTTTCCCGGATCTGATTCAGGCGTTTTCCATACCTTCGTAAGAGACCGGACTTTGGCCGGCGCTGCCGATGCTTAGTACGAGCGGGGCGCCATTAATACAAAGGTATCACTCAATACCATCGTGCAATAGATTCGTTTTTGTGACTCTGGCCTAATGGTAATGGCGTTCACGCTTCAGCGTTTGATCGTAAAGAAGTGCGGGGAACCCCATAGCGGAGACGGAGTATGTCGACTTCAGAACCAACCTGGGAGGCATTCGAGGAGCACGGATACCTCACAACGCGAAGCAACCTTCCCGAAACCGTATTTGCCTTTCCCAGGCAACGCAAAGAGCCGATGACCGACGCGCAGCACGTGCGCAACGCTGTTGCCCGATTCGACCAGGTGCTGGATGTTTCAGATGAGGACCGGGCCCTGGCATTTGTAAACATTGAAAAGGCCGCGAAGTATTACGGTGTGAATCTTTCCGAGACCAACTGGCGCGAGCTCGGCAGACACCCCAATCGGCACCGGTTGGGGCCTGCAGCCGCAGGCGTAAGGACCAGAACGAGGCACCGCTAAGAGAGGCCCTGGAGAACCTCGCGAGGTAGCCCATTGCTCTTATCCGGACAGGCGTTATCTGATGCGAGTTGAATCGCGATGCCTGGTCATGAATTCTGAATATAAAACGAGGAGATGAAACATGAATTACATGCCAAGACAGGACCAAAACTCGGTCGTTGCCACTTTTAGCCAACACTCCGCAGCGGAAAATGCCATCAAGGAATTAAAGGGCGGTGGATTTGACATCAAGAAGCTGGCCGTGGTCGGCCGCGACTATCAAACGGAGGCGGATGTCGTTGGTTTCTATAATACCGGCGACAGGATGAAATACTGGGGCAAATGGGGCGCATTTTGGGGCGGGCTCTGGGGGCTGCTGTTCGGTGCGGCGTTCTTAATCGTCCCCGGCATCGGCCCTATTGTTGCCGCCGGCTCCATTGTCTCCTGGATCGTCGCAGGCCTGGAGGGAGCGGTTGTCGTGGGAGGGCTCAGTGCCCTGGGTGCGGGGCTCTACAGTCTCGGCATTCCCAAAAACAGCGTCGTAAATTACGAGACGTCGATCAAAGCGGGCAAGTTCATTCTGATTGCACATGGAACCGCGGACGAAGTAGCGAAAGCCCGCGAAATGTTGAAGGTTTCAGGTGCGGAGCAAATCGAAAGCTACGAGCCCCTGCCCGAAGCGGCGCGCGTGGCGTGAGTCTTTCAAGAGTCAATGGCAATTCATACCGATAAGCACTACAGAGGCCTCCTGGTTGGAGGCCTTTGTGACTCACGGCGCGGCTACCGGGAGTAAGCCGAAGGTATTGATTGACACCTTCGTCCAATAGCCTTGCCTGCGCGCCCGTGGTTTGCTTGGTGGGTAGTGTCTAGCAGATAAAGACGGCGAGGCCGCGAGAATTTGCTGATCGGCGGTACCCTTCTCAAACTGCAAGCTTGGAGACAACGATGCTCTCTAAATGCGCGAATCCAACCTGTCCGAATCTTTTTCGCTACCTGCATGAAGGGAGCCTCTATTTGATAGGGTTCGTGTCACATTGTGATGGGCGGAAGCTGCGATCGGCATCCGCCGGCAAGTCGACCACGCCGGAATACGCCTGGTTGTGCTCCGTGTGCGCTTCCTGCATGACGATTCGCATTGATGAAGAAAACAAAACGATCCTGGTGGTCGAGAGTGGAACCTTGAAATGCCACGAGTTGCATAACCAGCTGTAACAAGGAGAGAACACCAACAGTTGGAGTTTGGACTCGTGACGTCGTTCGACTGACCGGATCGGAATCGTCATCAATTTCCCGATTGGGATCCTGGCCTTACCGCCTGATTAGCCCGTCAAGACTGTGGCGCCCCGGCCCTGAAAAGATCAGCCAGATGAGAATCATCGCGTACAGAACCTCTGGGAAATAAAGGAAGTCGTCGAGCCAGGCGAGCACTCCAGTCGCCTGGATGCTGCGGATTCGGTTGGCCGCAATGGCAACGATCATATCGACCGCGAGCGTCTCTGCACACAGGCATCGCGATCTCAACTGTCAGGCTGCTACGCTCAGCACGATCTTGCCGCGCTTATGGGGCGCACCTCCCAGCATCTCGTGGGCAACGCGAGCTTCTTTCAGCGGGAGCACAGTCCCTACGTCCGTAACGAGTTTTCCGCTATCAAACAGCTCTGTGATCTTGTTCAGCCGGGCTGTAGTCACATCCACATAAAAGAATGTTGCTCGAATGCCATAATGTTTTTGCGTTGCCTCGGGAACAGGGGAGACGGCAGAGACCAGAATCCCGCCCGGCTTCAGGACTCGAAACGACCGCTGCTGCGTGTCTCCTCCAACCGTATCAAGCACGACGTCCACCCCGGTCACCGACTCCTCGAATCGCTCCTTCTGGTAGTCCAGAACTTTTTCGGCCCCCAAACCTCTGACGTAGTCTCGATCTGCGGATGCGGCGGTCGCGACTACATGAAGGCCCGCATGGCTGGCCATCTGTACGGCGTAAGCGCCAACGTTGCCGGCGGCTCCATGGATGAGTACGGTCTGCCCGGCGGCTGCCTGCGCATAATCGAAAAGCATCTGCCATGCCGTTACGCTTACAATCGGAGCGGATGCGGCCTGGATGAAGTTCAAGGTCTTTGGTTTTCGCGCCACCATTTTGGCCAATGGCAGCGCATATTCCGCATATCCCCCCGTGAATTGTTCGTTGGTAGCTCCGTATACCTCATCTCCTCGCCCGAATCCGGCAACACCCACCCCAACTGCGTCGACGATTCCCGATAGCTCGGAGCCGAGAATAAGTGGCAGCGGTTGGTGGAGTCCGCTCTTGCCCTCGCGGATGAGGGCGTCCCAGGGACCAACTCCCGCTGCTTTTACGCGGACCAGCAGTTGCCCATCAGCGGGTTCGGGCCGAGGCAAGTCATCGTTTTCGATCACGCTGGGTGGACCGAAGCGTAGAACTCGTGCTGCCTTCATCTGTCCTCCTAGGTACGCTTCAATCCCGGCCCGTGTCTGAAAATTGTCGTGAGGCCAAGTACGCTGGCGGAATTGAAGCCTACGCGGCTGCCTTTAGCCCGAGCAACTTTAAAAGCGCCTGGGCTGTGCCAGTCGATGACGCGGGATTCTGCCCGGTGATGAGGCGTCCATCCGTGATGGTAAAAGGCTCCCAGTTTTTCTTTTTCTCGAAAATGGCGCCGAGCCGTAGCAATTCGTCTTCCACGAGGAAAGGCACAACCTTGGTGAGCTTCATAAATTCTTCCTCGCCATTCGTAAAGCCGGTTACTTGCTTGCCCTTCACTAGTGGCTCGCCCTGGTACTTAACATGGCGAAGCACCCCGGGAGAGTGGCAGACGAGCGCGATTGGCTTGCCCGAGTTGTAGAACGATTCGAGCAGAGCGATGGACACCGGGTCTTCCGCGAGGTCCCACATGGGGCCGTGCCCGCCCGGGTAGAAAACCGTGTCAAAATCTTCCGCTTTCACATCCGCCAGCCGCACGGTGTTGGCAAAGTCTTTCTGTGCCGCCGCATCTTTCTTAAAGCGCGCCTGAGCAGGCGTCTGATTCTTCGGATCATCGCTCTTTGGATCGACCGGAGGCTGTCCACCTTTGGGTGAGGCGAGAGTTAACTGGACGCCGGCGTCTCTGAAAACGAAGTAGGGAGCCGCTCCCTCTTCCAGCCAGAAACCGGTTTTGAGGCCTGTATCGCCAAGTTGGTCATGCGAAGTGAACACCATCAAGATTTTCATTTTAATCTCCCTATCGTTCTTTGTGCAGGTTGACCGGGCTGCTCACATCACAGCATAAGGATGGAAACCAAACAATTAGACGATAGTATTGCCGGCACTTTGGGATGATCGGCCGGAGGCCGCCACGCAGGCCAAAGGGGCGCTGAAATGACAGCACCGATACCAAAGTCCAATGGCGCTTCACTGAGCTGTGATGCATCCTTGGTGGCGAGGGTGAGTTCTGCGGGAGAGGATATTTATGCGGTCGACTACTTTGAAGAAGGTCGAACAACCTTCAAGAGAGCCCCAGGCGGAACAGAGTGATTTGCAACGCGCAAGCGCCCGCACATTGACAGAGCCGGATGAGGCGACAGCTTTCGAATTCGATGCCGCGCTTTCGAGTGCGGTGAAAAGAAAAAAATCAGCGCCGGTTAAGCAAATCCAGACCGGGGGGCCACTTTCGCCGGAGATGCTGGACAAAATGCAGCGCTACTGGCAAGCAGCGAACTATTTGACGGTCGGCCAAATCTATTTATTCGAGAATCCGCTGCTTCGGGAACCGCTGAAGCCCGAACACATCAAGCCCCGCCTGCTGGGACACTGGGGCACCTCGGCAGGGCAGAATTTCATTTACGTTCATTTGAATCGGCTGATCAAGGAGCATGGTGCGGAGGTCATTTACATCATGGGACCGGGGCATGGTGGTCCGTCCCTCAACGCTCACTCTTACCTGGAAGGAACTTACTCTGAGGTTCATCCGGAAATCACTCAGAATGCAAACGGCATGCGTCTGCTCTTTCGCCAGTTTTCTACTCCGGGCGGCGTATCCAGCCACTGCGGCCCGCATGTGCCGAACTCGATCCATGAAGGAGGCGAACTTGGTTACTCTCTGCTGCATGCATTTGGCGCCGTCTTCGATAATCCGGAGCTGATCGTTGCATGCGTAATCGGTGACGGGGAGGCCGAGACTTGTCCGCTGGAAGGCAGCTGGAAAGGCGTCAAGTTCCTTAATCCGAAGCGCGACGGCGCTGTGCTGCCCATTGTTCACATGAACGGGTACAAGATCTCCGGACCGACGGTCGAAGCGCGTACCCTCGACGAAGAACTCACTGAACTCTATCGAGGCCGGGGCTACGCACCTCGCTTCGTGGAAGGCGACGATCCGGCTGCCGTGCATCAGTCGTTTGCCCAGACCCTGGATGAGTGCTATGCGGAGATTGTCGAAATCCAGCGGAAAGCAAGACAGGACGGCGCCACGCGACGACCCGTTTGGCCGATGATCATTCTGCGCACTCCAAAAGGCTGGACTGGTCCGAAGGAGGCGGAGGGTATTCCGATCGAGGGCACGTTCCGCGCACACCAGGTCCCGCTTGCCAGTGTGAAGGAGAACGCTGAACACCTTAAATTGCTGGAAACCTGGATGAAGAGCTATCAACCGGACAAGCTTTTTGATGACGAGGGGCGGCTGCTTTCAGAGCTGGCATCGCTGGCGCCTGCCGGAGAACGTCGGATGGGCGCGAATCCGCATGTCAATGGCGGGCACTTGCTCATTGACCTCGATCTTCCGGACTTCATGGACTACGCGCTCGATGTACCCGGCCCGGGACAGGTTGTGGCTGAGGCGCCTCGCAAGCTCGGTGAATTTCTACGAGACATTATCAAGACGAATTCGAGGAATTTCCGCTTTTTTTGTCCGGACGAAACGAACTCCAACCGTCTCAACGCTGTTTTCGAAGCCACCGACCGCTGTAGTCTTGCCGAAATCATTCCAATTGATGACCACGTGAGCCCAAACGGGCGAGTGATGGAAGTGCTGAGCGAGCATTGCTGCGAAGGATGGCTGGAAGGCTACCTGCTGACTGGACGTCACGGCGTGTTTTCATCCTATGAGGCGTTCGCTCAAGTCGTCGATTCGATGGTGACCCAGCACGCGAAGTGGCTGGAACAGTGTGAGGAGTTGCCCTGGCGCAAACCCATTGCTTCACTCAATGTCTTCCTTAGCACGCATGCCTGGCGCAATGACCACAATGGCTTCACCCACCAGGCGCCGGGGTTCGTGGCTAATGCTCTCGCGCGCCGCAGCGAAATAATCCGCATCTACTACCCGCCGGACTCAAACTGCCTGCTCAGCGTAATGGACCATTGCCTGCGCAGCCGTAATTACGTCAACATTGTGACGTGCGGAAAACAGCCGGAGTTGCAATGGCTGAACATGGACGAAGCTGTGGCCCATTGCTCGCGGGGGGCGTCCAAGTGGGAGTTCTGTTCGAATGACGGCGACACGGAACCCGATGTGGTCCTGGCATGCGCCGGCGACGTGCCTACGCTCGAGACAGTTGCCACGTCCTGGTTACTCCAGAAGCAAGTACCCGGGATCAAGGTTCGCGTCGTCAACCTCGTGGACCTCGGTACTTTGGCCAGCCCCGACGACCACCCGCACGGCATGGACAATATGTCGTTCGAAGATCTCTTTACGCCGGACGTGCCGGTAATTTTTGCGTTCCACGGCTACCGGTGGGCCATTCACAGCATCGTCCACGGCCGTTCCAATGAGGGCCGTTTTCATGTGCGCGGCTTCATCGACAGAGGAACGACAACCACGCCGTTTGACATGGTAGTTCTAAACAAACTCAGTCGGTTCCATCTGGCGATGGATGCTCTCAAATATGTTCCTCGACTGCGCTCGAAGGTGTCGGATGTAATCGACATGTTCAACCGCAAGCTTTATGAGCATCACGTCTACATTCGCGAGCACCTCGAAGACATGCCGGAAATAAAGAATTGGCACTGGACAAAGGATTTTTCGGACCCTGGTACGCCCCCGCCGCTGGCCAAGGGCCATCCTGGCGACCAGGTTTTTACAGATTCATAACTTGACACCGCCCAGAAATGGACCGAAAGGAAAAATCGAATGCCCGACTCCAAATCCCTCACAGTCGAAGACGACATTTCGCGTGATCGTCTCGCCGAGTTGCTGAATGAAGACCTTGCTCGCGAATATCAGGCGATCATCGGCTACGTAGTCTATTCCCAGGTCCTCAGTGGCGCTGAATACATGGACATTGCGGCGCAACTTGAGATCCACGCCAAGCAGGAGCTGGACCATGCCCTGATCCTGTCGCGGCAGATCGATTATCTCGGGAAAATGCCAGCGGTTACTCCCAGGCCGGTGCGCACTTCGAAAGACTCCAAGGAAATGCTGCGCTTCGATCTCGAGAATGAGAATGAAACCATTCGCAATTACCGCGATCGCGTCCGGCAATGCGAGGCTCTTGGGGAATTCGCGATTGCGGAACAGATTCGCCAAATTCTGGTTCAGGAACAGGACCATCAAATCGATCTGGCCACGGCGCTCGGCGAGGATGTCCCGGATCTTAGCGGTCCCCAGGCGCGCGCCTTGAGCAGGCGCGGTTAGCGACGCGTTCACGGAGCCGGAGAGGCATATCAGTTTGTCTGGGGCGACCCAATGCGTGCGGGAAGGCGACTCGCTATCGGCTCGGACCTGTCCTCTTCTCCTGACCGAAGACTTCGCGATACACCGCGTTCATGTCATCGAGCGCACGGGCACAGTCGCCCGTAAAACTCGAGCCGTGCATGATGGCGAGTGTTTTGGGATTCAGGCCGGCAAGCTTTTTGAGGTTTTGTGCGGTGAGCGGCGTATAAGGAACATACTCCGCCAGGATGCCCGCCTGGTAGGCCTTCATCGCTTCACGCGAGCGGCTGACGACATCGCTGGAAGTAATCGGCTCCCGGTCACCGTTCTGATGGAACAAGTCGGAGCAGAAGAGCGTCTTCTGGGTCTCTTCAAAAAGCACGCCTGCATCCCAGCCGTGCGGCAGATGGGGCGTGTGGCAGTAGCGGAAGCGGAGCTCGCCCGTCGAAAACGATTCGCCATCGGCAAGCGCGCGGGCCTCGCGGCCAATGAAGTCATTCACGCAGACCATCGCACTGACTTGACTGCAAATCACGTCCGCCTTAGGCGCCACGCCCAGCCATTCGTTCAGTGCACCGCACTCATCGGACTCAAAATGGCTGAAGCTGATGTGGCGTAAATCAGAAACGTTCATGAGCCTGGAAACCGCTTCACGAATTTCTGCGTGCATTCCCCGCAGGCCGGTGTGAAACAGCAACGGTTCATCGTCTTTCACCAAAAAGTGATTGAA
>JBLMYN010000473.1:0-3199 GCA_050258305.1 Actinomycetota bacterium | reverse complement strand
GCGCTCGCGGCGAATTCGTCGGTTCCGCTGTCCTGGTATTCGCAAATGCAGCCGGGAGCCGCGAGGGTCTATCACGCACGATGCCCGACCGCCGTTAGGCGCGAAATAAGTTAGCCCAGGTCCGTTCCCGAGGCGCGCGCAGCGCTCTGAGGGATAAGGCCTGGGTAAGCGGAAACACCAGACCAACTCCATACTGCCGTAGGCCCGGGGCGGAGCCGCAGGCGGAGCGACAATAAATGGAGCGTTGTCGCCTGGATGGGAGGACCTGTGATGAGTTGCCCAGGCGCTCCGTTGCCCCTGCGCGCGGGCCTACGGCAGTGAGGTACTGATCCTTTCTTTGGCGCTTTAGTTCCTGTCATCTCGACCGACTCCAAGGAAGCGGAGCGACTGAAGAGGAGTGGAGAGATCCCGAGGATGATGGTAGTGAGAACGCTGATTTAGGGAATTTTCACCAGGCTCTGTCCCCGAAACCGCATTTCCCGGCCCCACTTTTCAGCCAGGTCCTGCCAGCGTGGATTGAGCTTCTCAATGAGGTTGATCTTCTTTTCCCGCCGCCAGCGCTTGATCTGCTTCCCCCGCGCAATGGCCACCTGCACGGCCTGATCGCTCTCGTAATAGACCAGAAGCCGGCAGTCTGGAGAGAATGCCTTGCATCAGCATCGCCGGGGAAAGATTCCCGGGATCTCTCCACTCCGTCTCGGTCGCAAGCTCCCTCGTCGTCGGTCGAGATGACACGGGGGCGTAGAGCATGGTGACGATGGCCGACGCGCAGTAAGAGCGCTCGCGGCGAATTCGTCGGTTCCGCTGTCCTGGTATTCGCAAATGCAGCCGGGAGCCGCGAAGGCCTGTCACGCACGATGCCCGAGCGCCGTCAGGCGCGAAATAAGTTAGCCCAGGTCCTTATCCCTCAGCGCGCGCAGCGCGCTGAGGGATAAGGCCTGGGTAAGCGGAAACACCAGATCAGCTCCACACTGCCGTAGGCGGGAGCGGAGCCGAACGGCGCAGCGACACCATTAAAATTCTGCGCAAATCGCGCTCCATCCCTGGAAACGAACCATTACGGTAAATTGACGCTGGAAGAGAGTTTGCTTAAAATTCGCCACACAGGTGCAAGATTCAATACTACAGCCCGACGGCCTGATCACTCCTGAGGTTGGCGCATGGTCAAAGGACAAATATAAGCTGGTGAGCCTTTACTCCAGCCTGTTCGCCACGGGCATGAAACACAAATGGGAACAGCGGATCTTCGTGGACCTGTATTCGGGCGCGGGAATCGCGAGAATCAAGGACAACAGCGAACTTGTAATGGGGACAACATTAATTGGCCTTACCGTCAAGGATCCTTTTGATCACTACATTTTCTGTGATGAAGATCCAAACAAAATCGAAGCGCTGAAACTCCGGGCTCAACGTTTCGCACCGCACCAGCACGCCGATTTTGTCGTTGGCGATGCGAACGAAGCGGTGGAACTGATTGCCGGTATGATCCCCTCTGCCGGACCCGACCGAAGAGTGCTTTCGCTGTGCATTGTTGATCCGTATGACATCGGGATTCGATTTGCGACCATTAGAAAACTCGCTGAGAAACGATTGATTGATTTCCTGGTTCTTTTGGCGGTCTATATGGACGCCAACCGGAATTACGGAAATTATATGAAGGCAAGCAATACAAAGGTGGAGAACTTTCTCGGGTTACCGAATTGGAGGCAGGCCTGGCACGAGCAGGAGCAACGGGGCGTGCCCTTTCCCGATTTTCTGGCAACTCAGTTCTCAGCGCAAATGGGTGAGTTGGGCTACCTTGATCAGCCACTGTATAAAATGAAAACAGTCCGTTCGGACGAAAAAAATCTCCGGCTATATCGTTTGGCGCTCTTCTCCCGGAACCTGCGCGCTTATGAATTCTGGGACGAAGTACTGAAGTACAGCACAAGTCAGCGTAAGCTCTTTGGGGAATAATCCATGTCTGACCACTCCACCATCGAATGGACCGACGCAACCTGGAACCCCGTTCGCGGCTGTACCAAAATAAGTCCCGGATGCACGCACTGCTACGCGGAGACGTTCGCGGAGCGCTTCCGCGGTGTTCCTGGCCATCCCTATGAGCAGGGATTTGACTTGCGGCTGGTGCCTGAAAAGCTGAACGAGCCTTTCAAGTGGTCGTCGCCGAAAATGGTCTTTGTCAACTCCATGAGTGACCTGTTTCACGATCAGGTGCCTGCCGAGTACATCCAGCAAGTGGCTGACGTGATGATCCGGGCAAACTGGCATACGTACCAGGTGCTCACCAAACGGGCAGAGCGTTTGCAGCATATGCTTTCCGGCAAGCTGCGCAACGCCGCCGACGCGCCGAATATCTGGTGGGGTGTAAGCGTGGAAAACCGGAAATACGGCTTGCCCCGTGTGGACCACTTGAGACAGGCTCCCGCACAGGTGCGCTTTCTCTCCATCGAGCCGCTGCTGGAAGACCTCGGCGAGTTCGACCTCAGCGAGATCCACTGGGCCATCGTGGGCGGTGAGAGCGGCCGGGGCGCGCGTCCCATGAAGCGCGAGTGGGTGCTGAACATCCTTCGGCAATGCAGGGCACAGGGTGTGCAGTTCTTCTTCAAGCAATGGGGCGGAGTCCGTAAGAAGAAGGCCGGCCGGTTGCTGAATGGAAGAACCTATGACGAGATGCCCACGGCTGCGAGTTCGCAGCTTTCAGCATGAGCAGAGCGGAACAATGCGAAGTAAAAAGGTGGTTCACGGACCTCGAAACTGGCCAAAGGCGGCGTGTCTGGAAGTTGGTTTCAATCCAAGAGGCGTTGCGAATGCCAGACGAGATTTTGGTGCCGCAAAGTTGTCATTTCCCCGCCGTTTTGTTAAGAAAATCATATGTCGTGGGCAGTTCCACAATATCGCAGAGACCAGGTTAATCGCGCTTCTCAAGTTCTCGTAAGTACCGCACTCAGCGAGGAGCAAGCGGAAGAAGCGTTTAACATCATCGGCAATTGGCGATCGTCCCACAGCTTCCCTCTGAATACTTTCAAAATTGGACTACTGAAAAAAGCGCGCGAAGTCGATCAGCACAGCCTCGTTGCACAACGGCTAAAGAGACTCTCTTCAATAGCACTAAAACTGCAGCGGTTTCCCGATATGAGACTTTCCCAGATGCAGGATATCGCGGGGTGTCGTGCAATCCTATCATCAGTGTCGAAGGTGT
>JBLMYN010000472.1:0-3760 GCA_050258305.1 Actinomycetota bacterium | reverse complement strand
ATACTGCTGCGCCCGTTCAGCGGCGAACGCGCGGACCATGTCGGCCGGGGCGGGACTCTCCTCCTGATGGAGCGGCGGTGCTTCCGGAGGAACGACAACGACCGAACCAACCGGCACTTTGTTGATCTCCTTGAGTTGCGGATTCGCTTTAAGCAGCGCATCGGCTGCTTCCTTGGCTGCAGGCTGGGATCCCGCTCCCCGCAGCCGGAACAGCCTGGCTGCCAGTTCAGTCACGTTCTTCTCGCCTTTGTAGATCGCGAAGGTCATGTTCTGCTCCATTTTTTCTTATGGCACCGTTACGTTGAGCGGCGCCCAGGGATTTCCCAAAGGCGCACCTTCAATTCTAATGACGCCCGAAGTCAGGTTGCCCAGCACGGTGACGGGACCGGAAGTCACGCCGTTGACCGTGGTAAACGGGCCGTGCAATTGGATGCTGACTGCCTCGCGCGGGCTCTTGCAGTAATTGTTGGCGGCGGCAACGGCCCGCGCGGTGATTTCGGCCACCGGCTGTGTAGGCTTGGAGGAATCCTGCAGGCATTGGTTCTCACTGAAAATGCATGAGGTCGGGCTCACGTTGAGCAACTTCGCCGTGCCGATCAATGCCACATGGCCCTGGCCAAAGCCTTCCAGCAAGTTGCCGCGAACACTAACTTCGTTCGGACACACTCCAATTGCCAGGGTTGTCCAGGCCGAAGGATCATTGGCATTCGGCGTCACGGCGCGGCGGATTTCATTGTCCGCTACGTCCACGCGGCCAAGAACGAACTCCATCGCAGCGCCAAACCCTGCCCCTTTCATGGGAGTGGGACCGATATTCTGGATCCGGTTCCCCACCATGCGCATTCCCCAGAGCAACAGCCCTATGATCGCGAATCGCAGCCCGCTCGCGGCCGGTTCCATCCCGAGGTTCTCAATGGCATTCCCGCTCAGGTTCACGTTGATTGCCGTCATCAGCTGGATTCCCGCCATGTAAGGCAGGTTGGGGTCCGTCGTGTCCAGGGTCTGGGCGACAAAAGCCAGCGAGTTATCAGTGATATTCAGGTCAACCGCGGCCGCTGACTGGGCCATGACGATGCCGCCTTTGCCCAGGTTCAGCAGTTGATTCTGAGCGATGATGGTCACCAGCAGCAGCGCGTTTTCCGTAATCAGGATGCCCGTTCCGGCAAGTCCGGCGATGCGATTGCCCGTGATCTGCGTTCCATACATGGGCACGCTGGAAAGTTCAATGCCGGCGGCGCCCGCTGCCGTGTTGACGCCATAAATCTGGTTGTTCACCACGCGGGTCTGAGAAATGGTACTGAAAACGCCTATGCCGGTTTTTTTTTCGTCGGGCGGGATCACAATGCTGTTGTCTTCAATCGTCAGGTCCAGGCCCCGCCCTTCCAGAGCTATTCCTGTCAGGCTCTGGATAATGTTGCCAGCGATCCGTATCTCCAGGAAAAGCGAGGTGCCTTCCACAACAAACTCCACGCCTGCACGTGTGCAGAGCATCTGGTTGTTTTCAATCGAGAGAGCGGCAAAGAACTGCTGTTTTCCCCGCTGTGAGGCAACTCCGAATTGCACGTTGCTGAACAGATTTTCCCGGATGGCCGTGTCCAGCACCGTGCCCGTCAAGCCGATAGCCGGCGAAAAAGTCCCCCTCTGGGGGAAGCCGAGGAACGAGCAACGTTTGACCGTGACGAAAGCGGAATTGTCGATCGCAATTGCGGGCAGGGCTTGTCCCGCGTTCGTCACAGTTGGCGAGAGCGCAATGAAGCCCAGATCCTGCACTGTGATGTCCACCGAGCTCTCGATGTGCATCATGGGGTTGCCGCCCAGTTTGCTCCCCGGCACGAGGAACGCCAGGCCGTGTCCCACGATCTGGATCGCCGCGGCTGTGTTGATGTCTACGGTTTGATTGATGAAGTAGAGGCCCGGGCTCAGACAGATCTTGCCGCCGCCTTTGGCAATAGTGTCCTGGACTGCCTTGTTGATGGTTGCCGTTCCCGCGTTATGGCCTTGCGGCGTAACGCAGACGGTACAGTCGCAGCCTTCCGTGGCGGTGAAAGGCGGCGGCCAGAACTGCCGGCAATCCGGGCTGAACGTTCCGCCCGTTGCCGTCCAGGTTACAAATCCAAGGCGCGCGTAATGGTGCAGGATGCCCTGCGGCGGCGCCTGCTGCAACGGCTCAACGCTGCCGTCGGCGGTGCGTGCCGCGAAGAGCCAGTAATCGCCCACGTGCAGCGTCTTTCCGGCAGGATCGTCAGTGAAAGAAACCTGGATTCCATCTTCTATATCGAGCGGGCCGGCAGTCACGTCAATCAAGCCTGTGGCGGGATCAACGTTGCTGCCCGCGCCGGTAAATCTCTCGTCCCAGCGGCGCACGCGCGTATGCCGTTGCGCGTTTGTCGGATCGAACATGCCGGCCGGAACTGGCGGATTCACCGTGATGGTGCGGTTGGCCTCGTCGGGAGGTCCCACGATCCGCGTAAGAAAGCCGGCAACGCCGCCCAACTCCAGGTTGTCATCGAGGATCTCCACCCAGTCGTCGGCCTTGAAGCGCAGGACGCGATCCCGGCCAAGGCTTTTCAGCTTGATAACGGAATTCGGCCCGCCGGGCGCCGATATGGAATCTACCGCGGAGACCACCGATGCGTTATCGCGCGACCACTTGAACTTTGCCGGATTTGCCCCACCCACCGTGCCCGCGACGTGTACTTCCACGCGATAGAGACGGTTTTCCAGCCCGCGATACCCGCCCGTTGGTGAGAGCACGCACGGGTCAGCGCTGGGCGTTGGCGCTACGGTGGAAGTGGTCAGCCGTCCGGCGGAAGGAGCGATCAGGTCATCCCATGCCTGAATGTCGTCACCGCAGGCATGCGCGCCTACTCGGGGAAGCACCTTGACCTGCCACACCGTCTGCATGCGCGTGGTGGTGTCCGGACCGCCAAGCGCCTTCTCGCGGATGGAGGGTTCTTCAAAGACCGTGACCTCCCTGTCCCACACGTCTATGTAAATAAGGTCAGTGACTCCCGCGCCAGAAGGCAGCGGGCTGGGCGAGGGATAGTACGGCTGCTGGTTGAACGGAACCGGAAGCGTGCCCCTGGATTCTCCCAGAACAGCGTCATAAGCAAGCGGGGGCAGGCCATGGCATTCCGCCAGCAATCCATCCACGTACATGCGGCCAATGCCGATCGTGAATTGTGCCGGCCCGGTAGGCGTAATCAGAAAAGCATCCGCTGAGGCCGCGATGGCCCGCCCGATTATGTCGATGGTTTCGGCGCGCCAGCGGCGGTCGACGATTTCCGCAAACTCGTTCGAGTCTGCGTCAAGGTCCACCCGGCCCTGCTGCTTGAAAACAGCCGCAAAGTCTTTGGTAGGGTCAAAACTCCAGCGTGTATAGTCGCCGCTCATGTACAGTCCCTCCTGGGGGCTATGTCACGTAGATCAGGCCGGGCTCCAGCCCGAAAGGCAGATATTCCTGCAATCGCACGCGCAGGCTGGTCACCCGCTGCGGTTGTTTAAGAAAGCAAAATGCGCCCATTTCTGAACCGTCTTCCGCTCCGGTTTGGATCTGTTCCGGACAGGAAACCAGGAGCTGCCCGTAGCCGGGAAGACCATAGTGAAGGCTGGTAAATGAAGGCATCAGCCAACTGCGCACGTCATCGCGAATGGCGTCACGATCGGCGTCAGAAAGCGTGCCTCCGGAAAGGGCCGCGGCGCGTTCCGCCGCTTCCGTTTCGTTCGTGATTTCAAGGTCAGGCTGGCACCGGTAGCGGCG
>JBLMYN010000471.1:0-13659 GCA_050258305.1 Actinomycetota bacterium | reverse complement strand
GCCAGTAGCGGAAGTAAACCGTTCCCCCAACCAGAACCTCGTTATGAAAGCGCCCGTAGCGGCCTTCCGTATAGGAATCCTGTAAATTCATGTAAGCGTCGCCGCCGAGAGCCTGAATCGTCTGGTTCAGGATCTCACGCGCTTTTGCCTGGTTCGATTTCGCCTCTGATCCAACGTTCGGAGACATCGGCGCACTTTGAGGGACCTGCTGCTGGCCGGAGGCTCCGGTCACAGTCAGGCACAATAAAAGAAGAATTTTCATCTGAGACTAATTATCTGCTTCGATGCCCGGCGGGGCAGAGTAGCTGCCCGCAAAATCAGCCCACCAGGACGGCTCCGCCATTCACATTCACGATCTCTCCCGTGATAAAGCCTGCGTGCGGAGTACATAAGAATAATACCGTGGCTGCAATTTCCTCTGGCCTGCCTGCCCGCCCCAGCGGAATGGTGGAGTAAACCCGCCGGCTGATTTCAGGATGGTTCAGTGCCGGCGCAGCCATATCAGTCTCCACCCAGCCCGGGGCGACGCAATTCACGTAGATATGGTCGCGAGCAAGCTCCGTGGAGAGCCCCTTCACCATGCTGACCATGGCCCCTTTGCTGGCCGCGTAATCGCAGTGAAAAGCCTCGCCCCGCTGGCCGGCCGTGGAGCTGATCAACACAATATGGCCGCCCTGCTTTTGCTTCTTCATCTGAGACACGGCATATTTCACCAGGCCAAAAATACTGTCCAGGTTCACCGCCAGGGTATTACGCCATTGCTCCGCGCCCATCTCATCCACGGGAACATCCTGCGGAGGCCAGACGCCATGGTTGCCAACGACTATATCCAATCTGCCAAATTGCCCGACCGCTGCATCGACCAGGTTTCGCGCCGATTCCACGCTTGCCAGCTCTTGCTGCACGGCAACACACTGGCTCGTGCCGCCGCAAGCGCTCACCAGCCGGGCCGCTTGATCTCCAGCCTTCTGATAGTTGAAAAGCACGCGCGCGCCCGCGTTGGTAAACATACGCACCGTGGCCGCGCCGATACCGCGCGATCCACCCGTAATGACAGCTACACGTCCTTCCAGTGACATCCGCACGCCGGCTTCAGGCATGGTGATTACGATACGGAACGCATGCCGGTTTCGCAATATCCGCCGGCCACGCCCTCTCAGCCGTCGGTGGGAGCTGCTCCGGCCTTTCTGGCTTTCCTGGATTCCGCCGAACCGGCAAAATCCTGGTCTGCTCCAATATCGGCAACAGCTTTCAGGAATGTGAAAGACGCGCGCGCTCCGCAGCGCCTGCACTCGGGGAACTGCTCACCGGCAACGGCGAACACCTCATGCGGCAACCTGTGCTGGTAGTGTGTGGCTGTGTAGACTCCCGTGGTGGGCACCGTATCGCGTGGTCTGAATGGCCCAGTCGGCATGAAGGCTTCCGAGCAGGGAACAATCAGGATTCTAGTAAGGCTCCAGTTCTCAAGCAATGACCCAATTACCTTAGTTCGCAGAAATGTTCCAAAGCCGGTCCAAGGAAACCTGAGCCAGACCCTCAGCGGGAATCTGATGTGCCCGTTGTGGCGCCCTTTTCCGTTGTGCTCCACTCAGCGGAAGCGTTCACCAGCCACTCGAAAAGCCTGCGCGAGGGAGCATCGCGATCGAAGGTGCGCTCCGGATGCCACTGGACAGCTATGACTTGATGGTTCGGGTCAGTGCCTTCAATGGCTTCTATGACGCCATCCTCAGGGCAGCGTGCCGCCACCCTTAGCCCGTCGCCCAGGGCTTGCGCCGCCTGGTGGTGGCTGGAGTTGACCGGAATTGAGGCCACCGAACCGGCCAGCTCTGAAAGCCTGGTTCCAGAAACGATGTCCGCCTCATGTGCCGTTTCGTTCCGGTTCCCGGTATGCCGCACGCCCGTCTGAATGTGCTGCAGCAGCGTCCCGCTGCGCCACACATTCAAAGCCTGCAGCCCGTAGCAGATGCCCAGGATCGGCTTGCGCTGGCTGTAGGCATCCTGAAGCAGCAATTCGTCCGCGGCATCCCGCAGGGTGTCAGCCGGAGCGGTTTCAGGATGCTTTTCAGACCCATACTTCTGCGGATCCACATCTGCTTTGCTGCCCGGCAAAAGAACCCCGGCGCACTCGCGCACTTGTCGTGCCACCTCTTCCGGACTGGAATCCAGTGAGATCACGACTGGTTCCCCGCCGGCAGCTTCAATTGCTCGCAAGTACGGGGCAAAGGCTCTGGCGCTGTACTCTCTGTCGTAGGAGCAGGGTTCGGGAATGGCGATACGAGGTCTCATTTGCTCCAGATTTACGTCCATGGCACGCAAAAAGCAGCGGTAAACAGACGCCCGCGTTCCACGATTACTTCTGTGATTCTTGCTTCTCCAGGTTCTGGCAGCGCAAGTCCGGCAGCGAAGAATGCGCGTAATACAGATCAGCGATCACATCTCGCGCCCTGGCTGCCAGCGCTTCCGTATCGCGAGTGGTCAGCCCGGAAGTTGAAATGGGGTCCGCCACCAGCAATTGCACCGGCTGAGGCTTGATATGAAAGCTGTTCATTTTAAGAGTCTCATACGTCCCAATCAGGGCCATGGGAACGATATCTGTTTGCGCCCTGATAGCAGCGAAGAACGCTCCGCCCATGAACGGCTGTAGATGCCCATCCGGGGACCGTCCGCCCTCCGGAAAGATCACCAGAGACATATTGTTCTTTACCGCCGTGACTGCCAGTTGCAGGCTCCGGATGGATGCTTTGGGATTATCAAGCACCACTGGAATCTGGCCGGAACGGCGCAGATGCCAGCCCATGAACGGATACCGGAACAACTCTCGCTTGGCCAGAATCCGGAACTGGAATGGCAGCGAAACATACAGAACAGGAATGTCCAGCGCCGACAGATGATTCACCACGTAAACATGCGCTGTGGAGGTATCGATTTTTTCCAGGCCCGTTACCGTGATTTTGGTACCAATTGTGCCCACGATCATGCGCGACCAGAGGCGCGCGAAGCCGTGCTGCACGGCGCCAGTTCGGTCAAACAGGGAAGACAACAGAGAAAGCGTTCCCAGGATGATCGTGTACAACCAGATCAGCGGGTCATAGAAGAAATACGAGCGCAGGGATGAAAGCAGATGTCGTAAGCCGCCTTCCTTGCGCACGGACTCAGCCCGCAATTGCGTCATCTCCGCCATACTCACGCGCCTTGCCGTACCGCGGTCCGCGATGCGAGTTGCGCAAGGGCGGCGCCCACAATGTAAATTGAGCCGGTGATCACTACCACTCCGTTGCTGCCGGCCAGCGTGGTCGCGCGCTCCAGCGCCGACGAAATAGCTGGTTCCTGCACGATCTCCGCCTGGGTGTGCGCGGCCACGCTCGCGATTTCCTGCGTCGTGGCTGCGCGGGGTGATTCCGCGTGCGTGACAATCACGCGTTCGGCAAGCGGGAACAGAATTTCCGCGATCTCGCTGATCGCCTTGTCCTTCATGGCTCCGAAGACAAACGTCAGCGGCCTTTCCCCGTAAAAGCTGGACAAAGCAGAGCGCAGCGCCCAGGCGCCGGCGGGATTATGAGCCACGTCCAGTACAACTTCGGGCGAGCCCGCTTCCCCTGGGATGACCTCAAACCTTCCCGGCCAGCGGGTATTTCGCACGCCTGCTTCAATATCTTCAGGACGAATACGCAGCCCTCGCTGGTTCAACTGCTCAGCTGCGGCAACTGCAAGAGCCAGGTTGCGCAACTGATGTCTGCCCGCAAGGGGGAAATCAAGCAGCATCTCCTTGCCCATCACCTCCAGCGGAAAGCGATTGCTTCCTTCAAAGCCGGCCGAAGCGCCGCATTTCAAGGCGTCCGGAGTCACCGGCGGCATGTACTTCACCGCGCTTACCGGAAGCGCCTTGTGGTCCATAATCTCGCGTCCCAGCGTCTCATTGACCTGCGGATGCTGCGGCAGCAGAACCACAGGCACACCCGCCCGCATGATCCCTGCTTTTTCCCGCGCAATCTCCGGCAGCGTATTCCCCAGAAATTTCTGGTGGTCGAAATCGATGTCCGTGATGACGCTGAGCGACGGGTCGGTAACGTTGGTTGCATCCAGCCGCCCGCCCATGCCCACTTCCAGCACAGCGAGCTCGACCGCGGCGCTGGCGAAGTATTCGAACATCATGGCCGTAAGCATTTCAAAAAAACTCGGATGCCACGGCAATTCGCCGTCGGCAACCAGCCCCTGCGCGACCGAATCCACCCGGTTGTAAATCATGGCGAACTCCGCGTCACTGACCGGCTCACGATCGATCTGAATACGTTCGTTGATGCGAATGAGATGGGGCGAGGTGTAGAGGCCGGCACGATAACCGGCTGCCTGCACAATGCTGGCCAGCGTGGCGGCGGTGGAGCCCTTCCCATTGGTGCCGGCGATCAGAACGCTTTGCACCCGCCGCTCCGGATGGCCGAGGGCCCGTACCAGCACTCGCATCTGGTCAAGATCGAATTTCCGCTGTGATGTAAGCTCGTGCCCGAGATCAAGCAGCCTGGCGACCGCGGATTCGTAAGAGACAGGCACAGTTCAGGCGGCCTTTGGAGCCATGAAATCGAGCGCTCGCGAGATGTAGTTCTTCATGTCTTTGCGGTGCACCACGGCGTCCAGCATGCCGTGTTGCAGCAGGAACTCGCTCCGCTGGAAGCCTTCCGGCAGCTTCTGGCGGATCGTCTGCTCGATCACCCGCGGCCCCGCAAACCCGATCAGCGCACCCGGTTCCCCGATGTTCAGGTCGCCCAGCATGGCATAGGACGCGCTTACCCCGCCGGTGGTTGGGTCCGTCAAAACCGAGATGTATGGTACTTTGGCCTGGTCGAGCCGCGCCAATGCGGCTGAGATCTTGGCCATCTGCATCAGGCTGATGACGCCTTCCTGCATTCGGGCTCCGGACGATGCCGAAACGATGATCAGGGGGTTGCGCTGCTGGAGCGCGCGTTCGATGGAGCGGGTTATTTTTTCTCCAACAACCACTCCCATGCTGCCGCCGATAAAGCCGAATTCCATTGCGTTCACAACAACCGGCCGTCCATTCAGCTTTCCTGCAACACTGAGTATTGCGTCCCTCATCCCCGTCTTCCGCAGGCCTTCTGCCAGTCTTTCTTTATAAGGCCGGGTATCAGAGAAGCTTAAAGGGTCCACTGCCGCCATGTTGTCATCGAATGTCTCGATCGCATCGTCATCCAGAAGGAACATGATTCTCGTAGCCGCATCAATGCGGAAGTGGTATTCGCATTTGGGGCAGACATTGAGGTTCTCTTCCAGTTCCTTCTTCCAGATGATCTGGCGGCAGCCGTCGCACTTTACCCAAAGCCCTTCTGTGCGGACCTTTTTCTCGTCCGATTGCTGGATTTCGCTGGATTCTCGTTTAAACCAGGACAAAGGTTAGTCTTCTTTCTATGCTCGCAATTTCTTGAGCAGGCGCTCCTCGCTTATGCTGTGCGCCTTAGTACTCGATTCCGCGCTGCGCCATCACGCCTTTCTCGTACGCGTGCTTCACCTGCTTCATCTCCGTGACGGTGTCCGCCACCTCAATGATTGTCGGATGCGCGTTCCGCCCCGTCAAGATTACGTGTACCTGCTCAGGTTTATGCCTGAGTGTCTCCACCACTTTGGCCGGATCAAGCATGCCGTAACTGATGGCGTAGTTGATTTCGTCCAAAACCACCAGGTCCCACTGGCCGGACATAATGGCCTGGCGCGCTTCCTCCCAGGCCTGCTCCACCAGCTTCACGTCCTGAGGATCGGTCTCCGCGCCGCCCACCTTCACAAACCCGCGGCCCATCTGCTTCATCACGAACTTATCGCCGAAAGCCTTCACCGCATCCAACTCGCCGTAATGCCATGAGCCCTTCAGGAACTGCAGCATCAGCACCTTCATGCCGTTGCCTACTGCGCGCAACGCCGTTCCCATGGCGGCGGTGGTCTTACCCTTGCCCGGGCCGGTGTTCACGATGATGAGACCGCGATGAACGTCAGTCATGATTCAGATTTCGGCCGCCGCTCGAATCCAACAATAGCGAGAGCGCCGGCTCCAGGTACTTCTGGCTAATTGCTAATTGCCAACTGCTAACTGCTTCTTTTCAGTGCCCCGTATGATACGGATGCCCTTTCAAAATTGTAAATGCGCGATAGATCTGCTCCAGCAGCACGATCCTGGCCAGTTCGTGCGCCAGCGTCATCTTGCCGAATGAAAGCACCAGGTCGGCCGAATGCCGCGCCTTATCTGAAAATCCGTTCGCCGGCCCGACACCGAAAAAAAGGTTCTGGGTTCCCCGGTCCTGCTGATCGCGCAACAGGTCCGCGAACTCCTCTGACGTAAATTGCCGGCCGCGTGCATCCAGCAGGACCAGCACCGGCCGCGTCCGCCCGCTATTGCTTTCGGCAAGCTGCAGCAGAGCGTCTTCATTGCTCATCTCGTGCGATTCCGCCGCAAGGTAGCGCGAGATCCGCCGCAGGTACTCTTCTGTAAGGGCGCGAAAAGCTGGTTCCTTGGTCTTTCCAATCCAGGCAATTTGCAGTTTCACGAGCGCTTCCGTGTGTTCTTCTTAGGCTTGGCTGCCACCCGGCTTGTCTTGCGCCCTCGGGCTGCGCTAGCAGATTTAGTTGTGCGCTTTTTCGCGACGCCTTTTTTGGGAGCCTTCTTAGCCGGTTTCGCAGCGGCAGGCTTCTTCTTCAAGTCGGCAGGTTTCAACCGCTTGGCTGACTTCCACAGCCGCTCCAGGTCGTAAAACTGCCGTGCCCGCTCGGAAAAGATGTGAACGACAAAATCAACATAGTCCAGCAGCACCCACTCCGCCTGGTTGTAGCCTTCCAGGCTATTGGGTCGCGTGCCGGCCTCAACCAGCTTCTTTTCAATGTCGTCAGAAATGGCCTGGATCTGGCGAGGATTTGTGCCTGTGCACAGGACAAAATAGTCGGTAAATGCGCCGGCGTTGCGGTCCATCTCCAGAATGACCACATTCTCGCCCTTTTTTCCTTCAATGGCCTGGACGGCCAGAGCCACATGCTTCCTGGTCTGCTGACTCATTCGCTCCTTCCGCTTTCCCCTCTCATGTTCGATTCCTAGAAGTGCCGCTGCCGGCCTCGATGAAAAGATAGCACCTTACTCGGCGCCGTGTCCTTCGGCTCGCGCGCCGCGTGAGCAGTATAAAGCCGCTCTTTTTTGATGTACTCCGCCACCGGCCGGGGCACATACCGGCTCAACTGCGCCACTGACCGGGATGCCGCCGCCCGAATCTGCGTGGAAGAGATGCGCTCATGTACATCCGGCAGCAGATGAATCGCCGCGCCGGGTAGTGCGATGGCGCCGTTCACTCGCTGGTTGCGCATCGCCTTCAGCGCAGCACCGGATGGCCGCACCTTCTCCGGCAGCGCACCCCCCACATCGGCAAGGGAAAACCCGGGGCGGCTGGCGACAATGAACTCGCATTCCTGCAGCAGTTCTTCGGGCTTATGCCATGTGGCAATTTCCTTGAACGCATCCATGCCGATCAGAAAGTACAGTTTGTCTGATTTCTTCAGCGTCCTCTTCAGCCGCCGCACCGTCTCGACTGAGTAATTGGGCGCTCCGCGTGGCGCGTCAATCAACGAAGGAACAAAGCGCCTGTCGTCCGCCGTTGCCAGCGCCAGCATGGCATAGCGGTGCTGGAAATCCGTGAGCTGCCGCTTCTGCTTATGAGGCGGAATGTCCGCGGGCGCAAAGTAGACGGTGCTGAGACCGAACTTCTCCGCCGCGGCCCGCGCCACCGCCAGATGTCCAAGATGCACGGGGTCAAACGTTCCCCCGAAAAGAGCTACTCTCATCGTGCGCTATCTGCTCTTTCTCTTTTTAAAAGCTGCGCGTTTGGGAATGCGCCTTGCAGCCTGCGGCTTGCGGTCTTTCCGTGTTGACGCTGCTTTCTTGCGCGCAGGTTTGCGTTCACGATAGGTGCCCGCGCGAATCTCCGCCACGCGCTTGCCCAGGCCGTATTTCAATTCGGAAATTCCCCTGCCGGTTACAGCCGAGATTTCATACAGGCTGAGCTTCAGCCTCTTGCAATGCTTTCTCAGCGCCGCCAGCTTGTCCGGATTGGCGACGTCCATTTTCGACGCGACCACAACCATTGGCTTCTTCACAAGATCGCTGCCAAAGCTCTTGAGCTCGCCCATGATCACGTTGAAATCCTCCACCGGATCGGGCCGGCCGCTCGCGTCAGAAACGTCAATCACGTGCGCCAGAACGCGGGTGCGTTCAATGTGCCTGAGGAACTGCATGCCCAGCCCGCTGCCTTCATGCGCACCTTCGATCAACCCGGGAATATCGGCGACCACATAACTGTCTTCATTCGGAAACTCGCCGATGGTGACCACGCCGAGGTTGGGTTCCAGCGTAGTGAAGGGATAATCGGCAATCTTTGGCCGCGCCGCGGAAATGCGGGATATCAGCGTTGATTTGCCGACGTTGGGGTAGCCGACCAATCCCACATCGGCAAGCAGCTTTAGCTCCAGACGCAGCACGTGCTCTTCACCGGGGAACCCCTGCTCGTGTTCGCGCGGCGCCTGGTGCGTGCTGGTGGCAAAGTGCTGGTTGCCGCGCCCGCCCCGGCCGCCGTGGGCCACCACAATGCGTTCGTCAGGCCGGGAGAAGTCATAAACCTTCTCGCCGGTCTCTTTGTCGTAAACCGTAGTTCCCACCGGCACTTTAAGCACCACATTTTCGCCATCGCGACCGGTGCAGTTTGAGCCTTCACCGTGGCGTCCGCGTTCAGCCTTGTATTCAGGATTGAAGCGGAAATGGACCAGGGTGTTGTGGCGCTCGCTTGATTCCATGATTACATCCCCGCCGCGCCCGCCATCGCCACCCGAGGGACCTCCACGCGGAACAAACTTTTCCCTGCGGAAGGCCATGCAGCCGTTGCCGCCGTCGCCGGCTTTGATGCGAATTGTTGCTTCGTCAATGAACATCTCTAGATTGATTCTACAGTCCTGAAACAGCGCCTTGCGCGACTGTGTGGCTTCTCCTTCAACTCGTTCTTGTCAGCCCCACCACGGCGCCCCAGGGCCGCTTTCCCTGGCGCCCGTTCGATTCGGGCAGCAACGCGAGCAAGCGCATGAAAAAAGGAAGGCGCTTGATTCTGGCCGCTGTCTTCAGCATGGAGTAGACTTCCACCGGTTTCCAGCCTGCGGGCAAAAAGAAATCCGGCCCTTCTTCCGGCCCGAACTTCAGGGGCGATCCCGCCTCGTTAAGCTGGCGCAAATTCTTCTGCAGCATCTCCAACAAACCCGGAGACACCATGTCAATGCCCCAGTCCGTAAATGAAGGCTGCGCTGCAAGATCACGCGCCAGTTCAAGCACCTGCTCACGCGACAGATAAACCAGCAGGCCCTCGGTTAAAATCAGCGCCTTGCGGGAACGACTGCCGAGTTCACGGAACAGTTCACGCCGCGCCGTCACATCGGCAAGATCAAGCCGGACCCGCTCCAGCGCACAGCGCGGCTTTTCACCGGCCAGGACCTGCTCCTTGTAATCGGTAATCGCGGGCAAATCCGCTTCAACCCAGTGGAGCGATGGCGGCAGATCCAGCCGGTAAGGCCGTGTGTCCAGCCCGGCAGCCAGATTGATCACCATGTCGGTACCCTGCGCTACCCGCGACCGCACCATCTCGTCAAAGCGGACGGTGCGAGCCGCATAAGGCCATTCCGGCTGCGCGGACTGCAGCTCCTTCGCAATCTGCTCTCCGCGCTCTCCCGCCAGCTTGCGCGCATACGGATCGCGGAAAAGCGCGTCGGGGCGCTCACTTTCCCGCGCGCGAAACACGGCCACCCAGAGCGCCGTGTCAGAGATATTTCTGATCAGCGGCTCATTGCCGGCATTTGCCTGGCTTGCTTCGGACATTGCCATCTCCGCTCCTGCTAAAGCCTGGGGTTAGTGATTTCTCCAGAAAAACAAAGCCCCGCAAATCGCGGGGCAGAAGCTTTGCCTTAAAAGAGCCTCACGCCTTCGCGATCTCCTGCGGCTCCACCACAACATAGCGGCCGCTGGTGCCTTTATCGACAAACTTGATCACACCGCTCACCTTGGCGAAGAGCGTATCGTCTTTGCCGCGGCCGACGTTGGCGCCGGGCTTGATCCGGGTTCCGCGCTGGCGAACGATGATTGTGCCGCCGGGAACCAGCTGTCCCCCGAAAGCCTTTACTCCAAGGCGTTGCGCATTCGAGTCGCGCCCGTTTCTGGAACTGCCTAATCCTTTTTTGTGTGCCATGACTTGAATCCTTCTGCAAATTTCTCCGGTAGACTGCCCGCCGGCATCGCCGGATCAGAAACTACTTCTTTTTGCCCTTCGCCGATGACTTTTTCGCAGGGCTCTTTTTGGCGGATTTCTTCTTCGCGCTGCTCTTCTTCGGCGCCGCTGCTTTTGCCCTGGGAGCCTCCTCGCCGCCTTCCTCTTCGACCGCAGCGCGAGCAGCTTTCTTCACGGGCGCAGCCAGCTCAGGAGCTTTAAACGTCTGGCCGTCAAAAGCGATCTCAATGATCCTCACGGACGTAAACGGCTGGCGATGTCCGTAAATTTTCTTGTACTGCTTCTTGCGCTTGAAGTGGAAGACCAGGATTTTATCTCCGCGGCCTTCTTCCATGATCTGTCCGCTGACCACAGCGCCCTGCCCCGGCCCAATCGTGCCTTCCTGGGCGGAAACGGCCAGCACGTCGTTGAACTCCACCACATCGCCCTGGGCGGCGGCAAGCTTCTCAACTTTCACAATGTCTCCGGGCGCCACACGGTACTGCTTGCCCCCGGCGCGAATCACCGCATACATAACTCTCTCCAGTGTCCTTGCAACTCACTCATCAGCAAAGGACTTAGATAAACTTGAAGATTGCTGAATGCTGAACTTACTGGTTTGCTCGAGCCTTGCTCACACAGGCAGGAACTGACATTCTTGGCAAACCCTGTAATTCTAACGTGATAGCCGATCCACGGTCAACCGGGCCTGCTCTCAGCTTTATTGTCGCAGACAGTTGTTGTCGAGGAACTTGAAAACATCATCTGCCCAGAGCGAGCTGCCCATATAAGCGAAGCTGTGACCCTCACGCGCGCCCCTTCCAAATTCCGGGTAGATCTTTATTTCTGCCGCTTTGCCGTGCTTCTTCATTGCATCCGCCAGGACATGGCTCGGTCTTAGATCGTTGTCGTTGGCAGCTTGAAAAAACAAGATCGGCGCTTTTGAATTCGCGACCGCTCTTATCATCGCCGAGCGCAATTGCGGAGCAAGCGCCCAGCTTTCTGCTCCGCCGGAAGCATCCACGGCAGCGCAGTAGTGCGCCTTTTCGGCTCCAAGCACGGTCTCAATCCCGCCGAACGAATTGCCCATGACGGCGATCCGTCCGCGTGCAATGAAACTCTGTTTGCGCAGCCACGCCAGTCCGGCAAGCTGATCATTAAGGTGATCTGTCTCAAGCAGACGAACCTCAACATCGGCTGCGGCCGCAATGCCGTGCTCATTCCACGCGTCGCGGATAATGTCTTCAATGTACGGGCCGGCATTCGCGCTCAATCCCTGGCCTCGTCTCCATGGGGCGAAGAACACCCAGCCACGTTTGGCAAACAGCGGCCCAAGCTGATCGAAAGCTTCCTGGCTCAACATGCCGGGCGCGCTACCGTGGTTATACAAGACTGCGGGGAATGGCCCCTTGCCCTGGGGCATGTAGAGCACTCCGTGCAGTGTGAGATTGCCGCTCGGGAAGGTGACCACTCCCGCAGCCGGTGATCCCAGACCGAATAATGTCAGCAGGAAAATTAACCAACCCGATCTTGTCATGGCAAGCCATTCTAATGCCCGGCCAGATTTCCAGACGACCATTCACCCAAACAAAAAAGGCGCCGCTTTTTGGCGGCGCCCTTGTTGAAACTTTTCTGCTGGCTACTTTTTGTGTCTGCCCCCGGATGATCTGCCTCCACCAGTAGCCGCGGGCATGCCTTCGGCAGGCTGCTTGTGATAGTTGGGAAACGCCGGACGCCTGGCCACAGGCAGCGGATGCTGCTTGAGATTATCCAGCACCAGCGCCACCGCTTTGTCGAGTTGGGGATCGCGGCCGGTCATGAAATCCTTTGGCGTGATCTCCACTTCCACGTCGGGATCGACGCCGTGATTCTCCACATCCCACTGGCCGTTGCGGTTGTAGAAGGCGACGCGCGGCGCCGTGACGGTTCCGCCGTCCATAAGCTGCGGATAATCGTAGATTCCCACCAGCCCTCCCCAGGTACGCTTGCCCACCAGAGGGCCGAGCTTGGCGTCGCGGAAGTACCAGGGCAACGCGTCACCGCCGGAGCCCGCATACTGGTTGATGATCATGGCCTTGGGTCCAAAAATGGCGCCCTCGGGCGTGGTGAAGTCTTTGCCCTCGCGCGTCATCCAGTAGTTGGCCAGCGGCCGGCGCAGGTAGTCGATGATGTAATCCGCCGCGGCGCCGCCGCCGTTAAAGCGCTCGTCCACCACGGCGCCTTCGCGCCCAACCTGAGCAAAGTAGTAGCGATTGAATGAAGTGTAGCCGCCGAATCCGGTGTCAGGAAGATAGATGTACGCCACGCGGTCGTTGGTCATCTTGCTTACTTTTTCCAGGTTCGAGTAGATCCAGGCGCGGTTGCGCAGCGGTATTTCATTTTCGATCGGCACTACGGTGACATTGTGCGCGCCTTTGCCGTCCGGCGACGGCCCCACCTTCAGCACTGTGGACTTATTTGCCGTTCCCTCGAACAGCGCGAAGATCTCGTCTGTTCCTTTGAGTTCGCGGCCATTGACTGCCAGCAGGTAGTCGCCTTCTTTCACATTAACGCCCGGCTGCGTGAGCGGCGCGCGAAGCTGCGGGTTCCAGTTTTCGCCCTGAAAGATTTTCTGGAAACGGTAGCGCCCGTGTTCAATGGTGTAATCGGCGCCCAGCAATCCCACTTTCCCTTCCTGTGACGGCGGGTCCAACGGCGTGCGGATATACATGTGCCCGACCGTGATCTCGCCCAGCATCTCAGAGAGCAGATAGCTGAAATCAATCCTGCTGCCCAGATTCTGAAGGAAGGGCGCGTAATGCGCCTTGGTCGCGGCCAGATTCAGCCCGTGCAGGTTGGGATCGTAAAAGTAGTCGCGCTCAATGCGCCAGACCTCGTTGTATTCCTGCTTCCACTCGGCTCGTGGATCCACCAGCACTTCCATATCTTCCAGCTTCAGTGGCCTCGCCGGTTTACCCATGGCGGCAAGTCCGGCTCCCTCGGGCGGAGCAGCGGTGGAGCTGATGAACCATTTCTTCTTCCGGGCAGGTCCCTTGCTGTACAGCATCTTCTTGCCGTCAAAGGAGACCCGCAAATCGCTGACGCCTTCCATCAGCTTTGCCGTCTTGCGCGACTTCAGGTCAAAGCGCCACAGCGTTGTCTGCGGCTCGCCACCGAACGCAACGATGGTGGCCGGATATTCCACCAGGAATATGGTCCCCGCCTTGCCGGCGACCAACGAGCCGTAATTCCGCGGGGGAATGGGCAGTGCCAGAATGCGCTGGCCAATGTTCTCAGGATCGATCTTCACCGTGACTGCTTCTGCCTTGGCGGCTTTGGCAGGCCTGGCATCGGCTGCTTTGGCGCGCTCCTCAGGATTCATCGGCTCCTGATCGCC